>NZ_JBRIMB010000032.1:0-50945 GCF_052977265.1 Shewanella sp. 0m-8
TGATTATACGCCTATCCTTGACTCTTTTTAGAGTACAGTTTGATAAGCAGTTACACAAAGTTAGTTACAGTCTCTTTTCGCGTTTTATTTTTTGTTAGAACCTAGAACCTAGAACCTAGAACCTAGAACCTGCTAATTCTCAGACCTAGAACCTAATTATAGTGAACTGGCTTTTCGCCTATCACGACAGGGACCTCGTAGGATTTCCCCTCTCGAATAACGGTCATCATCACTTGTTTACCCGGTGTGGTTTCAGCAATTCTATCCATCAGCATCTCTACGCCGGGAATAGACTCGCCTTCATATTTGGTTATCACATCGCGAGGCTGTAATTTAGCTTTTGCAGCAGGACCATTAGGGTCAATTTCGGTAATCACGACACCCGTTATATCGGGGATATTTAATATTTGCGCCATAACCGGACCGACGGCTTCACCACTAATGCCAAGTGCGCCACGTATAACGCGGCCATTTTTAATCAGCTTACCCATAATGCTGTGGGCTAGTTTAATTGGGATGGCAAAGTTAATACCGTGTCCACCACCTTCGCCACCAATCTGGAAGGCTGCGGTGTTAATACCAATAAGTTGGCCAGCGGTATCAATGAGTGCACCACCTGAGTTGCCGGCATTAATGGCTGCATCGGTTTGCAAGAAGTCTAAATACCCAGAGCTCAAACCGTTACGACCCGTTGCGCTGATGATCCCTTGGGTAATGGTTTGTCCTAGGTTGTATGGGTTACCAATAGCCAGTACGACATCACCAACACGAGCCGGGATATCTAGGCTCACAGGTACAACAGGAAGGTTATCACCTTCAACTTTAAGTACCGCTAAATCGGTTTCAGGATCGGAACCAACCACTTCAGAGGTGAATTTTCTGCCATCTTGCAAAGCCACAACGATTTCATCGGCTCTTTTGATGACATGGTAGTTCGTTAATATGTAGCCTTCAGAGCTCATGATCACGCCAGAACCTAATCCTTGAAGGGATCCAGGATTTAACGGCTTAGATTGATCTATGCTCAGACTATAAATATTGACGACAGCAGGTGCTGCTCTGCGCACCGCCTTAGAGAAAGACAGTTCGTTGCTACTTGTGGAGACTCGGCTGGTAATGCCGTTGGTTAAGCTCTGGCCGGTAATCAGTGGTAAAACAAAAATAATAACTGCAGCCATGATAAGGCCAAAAATAATGGCTTTACCGACATATATAAGAGCGTCTTTGATGATCATGTCTGAGAGTAAATGCTGAAAAGATGAATTATATTAACATGTTTGTACTAGCTTGTACTTAGTACCCAATGATAATGCGTTTTAAATGCTAAAAAGATAGCCGAGCATTACGCTCGGCTGTTTGTTACAGACATAGTGATGACTATCTAAGGATCAAATAAAGACTTGTGTTATCGCGCTTAATTTTTAACGCGACAGACCCTTTTTGATCTTCGAGTGCCGATTTAAGCCCCTTTAGATTTTTCACTTTAGTACGGTTGACGCCAACAATCACATCGCCCTTTATTAAGCCACTTGCAGCTGCGGGTGACCCCTGAGCAACATCGGTAATTTCAACACCAGAGGAGTTGCTTGTTTCAAGTTTAGCCCCTTGTAGCATTGGGTGTACGGCTCCAGCTGCTGCCTCAGCAGATTGAGTTGATTCACCAAGAATCGCAGTAACGGTTTCTTCGTCTCCGTCACGAATAAGGCCAAACTCAACTTTTGAACCCGCGCCCATAGTCGCCACTTTCGCTCGTAACTCCTGGAAGCTTTTAATGCTGCGCCCGTTAACGCTAACGATAATATCGCCGACTTTTATACCGGCTTTATCGGCAGCACTGTCAGGCATAACTTCATTAATAAAGCCGCCATGCTGAGTTTCAATACCAAAACCTTTCGCTAGCTCACTGGTTAAATCTTGGCCCATAACACCGAGAACGCCGCGGCGTACTTCACCGTGTTCAATAATTTGTTCGACTAAGTTGTTCACCATGTTGGCGGGGATGGCAAAGCCTATTCCCACGTTGCCGCCGCCGGGAGCGACGATAGCGGTATTAATACCGATAAGATCACCGTTAAGGTTAACTAAGGCGCCACCTGAGTTACCACTATTGATTGCAGCATCGGTTTGAATAAAGTTTTCTAGCATTTCGATACCGAGGCCGCTTCGACCCATGGCACTGACAATGCCTGAGGTGACGGTTTGCCCAAGGCCAAATGGATTACCAATGGCTACGGCAAAATCGCCAACCTGCAGCTCGTCTGAATCAGCACGCTTTAACGCTGTAAGGTTTTTAGCTTTGATCTGCAGCAGGGCAATGTCAGATTCGGCATCGGCGCCAATCAGTTTTGCTTCTATTTCACGGCCATCGTGCAGGCCTATAAGGATCTCATCTGCACCTTCAATTACATGGTTGTTGGTAACGATATAGCCTTCGTCTGCGTCAATGATCACCCCTGATCCCAAGCCTTTAAATGGGCGCTCCTGCACTTGCTCGCGTGGCGCATTAGGGCCAAAGAAATAGCGAAAAGCATCAGGTACTTTTCGCTTAGAAACATGGGTGCCTGACACTGCCACAGCAACAACTGCAGGTGTTGTTTTTTGTAGCATTGGGGCTAAGCTAGGCAACTCTTGCCCATTAACGGCCAAGGGAATAGCGGCTTGGGAAACCACTGGGGCCAATGTCAGTGCTGCGCCTAATATCGCTGCTGAAAGTAAGGATAATTTTGTCTTCATTTAAATATTACTCCAATTTTTCAAAACTAAATTGAATGGCTCTTCAATATAACTGCTGCGCTAGACACTGATACGTAAAGAGCTTTTCATTCATATTGTTTCGGACTCAAGTGAGTATCAAAAAGTTCATCAATTATTAATAAAGGTTAATTTATCCCCACAATCTCAGGCAAGGGTAGGCTGTGGTTCTTCAAGCAGCTCTGCTTGATTATCGATATCTTTTCCTTTGTCAGCAGACAGTAGCTTTAATTCTGGTAGTTGTTTGTCTGTGGCCGGAGATGTAAACAGCTTAGCTGATGCATTCCACTGCTGGTTAACTCGGTTTAGTTGTGCGCTCAGCTCTGCAAGCTGTTTATAGTGGTCATCGAAATGATCTGATACTTCTTGTTTATACTGGCTTAGTTCAAGCTGTGTTTGCTCTAACTGTTCATTATTGTTTTTATGTCGATTATTTTTGGCTAATAAAGTATGGCCTAGATAGCCGAATACGCCACCAATCACAAACGCGGCAAGGGTTAATGCCCACTCCATATAGACTCCTAAATATACTGATATGATGTTGATGCTGCCAAATATACATCGCAGCTTTCTAGCGTGGTACTGTTTACTGAAGAATCCACTAAAAATAAATCGTCATACGGATCAATGCTTAGCAGAGTAGAGCTGATTTGTATCAATCTCCTATAAATATTGGGCGATTTACGTGTATAGGGCAGATATGCATTGCGGCTTTGTTGCGTGCTAGTATATTACGCATAAAAAGACGTCAAACGGCTCACATTGAGTTGATTTGTGTGTAACCCCTACAATATAGAGAATGATTTACGTGTCGCAATTAACCCCCTGGCAGCATTATCAACAAGACTTAACCCGAGATGACTTTTCACATGACGCTGCACAAGAACAAGCCGTAAAACAGTTACAACGGGTCTATGATGATCTGCTTGCTTTAAATTCTCACCCACTAAAGAGTGGCGGTCTGTTTTCATTTTTTAGTAAAAAACACAAGCCTGCAGTTCAAGGCTTATATTTGTGGGGCGGAGTAGGGCGCGGAAAAACCTATCTTATGGATACGTTTTTTGATGCTTTGCCGGGCGATAAAAAGTTACGGGCACACTTTCATCGCTTTATGCACCAATTACATATTGATCTTGCCGAGCTACAGGGTCAAAGAGACCCGCTGATTATCATCGCTAAAAAGATGGCGGCACAATACCAAGTGATTTGCTTCGATGAGTTTTTTGTCTCAGACATCACAGACGCCATGTTGCTCGGCACCTTATGTGAATCACTATTTGCAGAAGGGGTAGCATTGGTTGCGACCTCTAACATTATACCTGATGAGCTGTATCGTAATGGATTGCAGCGCGCGCGTTTCCTACCCGCTATTGCGGCTATTAATAAGCACTGCGATATATTAAATGTCGATTCTGGTGTTGATTACCGTTTAAGAACGTTAGAGCAAGCTGAAATATTCCATTCACCGCTTGATGCGAAAGCTGAGCAGAATTTGCATGAGTACTTTGAAAAGTTAGCGCCAGAGTCAGAGGTCTCGACCCAAGGATTAGAAATTGACGGCAGAGTGATCGATATACGTCAGCAAGCTCAGGGCGTCTTGCTTATCGACTTTAGAGCGTTATGTGATGGCCCAAGAAGTCAACGCGACTATATGGAAGTCGCCAGACTTTACCACACGGTATTACTCAGTAATGTTGAGCAGATGGGTGAGCATTTGACTGGAGATGATATTGCTCGTCGTTTCTTAGCCATGGTGGATGAGTTTTATGAGCGTAATGTTAAGTTGATTATCTCATCGGCGGTATCACTAGAAGACATTTATACAGAAGGTTTACTTAGCTTTGAATTTAGGCGTTGTCGGTCAAGGCTAACAGAGATGCAATCCCATGATTATCTTGCTTTAGAGCATATCCCCTAAAGGTAAATCAGCTAAATAGCGTAAACTCTTTAAAAATAACCGAGTAGAGACAGACAATGTGGCACGTTTTTGGACCGAGTGCCCTTGATATGCGGCAAACAGTAGGTTAACGTTTTTTGAAATAGAGCAAGCGTTGGCCAACAATGATTTAAAACTGATAAGAATTAAACTAAAAAAACAGGTGATTTTTAACTCAGCTTTGTCTATAATCCGCAACCTGCCCTCGTTATCCACCATTTAGGTGGAAGTTGTAAAGCCTAATTCTTTGCTCGAAGGGGCGGGGAATGGCATTTTTTGTGTTTTTGCCAATAATGGCATAAGCATGTGAGACAGAATTTTAACATTGGGTTTTTGTAAATGAAGACTACTTTTACTGCTACACCAGAAACAGTCACTCGTGATTGGTTCGTCGTTGACGCCGAAGGTAAAACTTTGGGTCGTATCTCTACTGAAATCGCTTCTCGCCTACGTGGTAAGCACAAGCCAGAGTATACGCCTCATGTAGATACTGGTGACTACATCATCGTTATTAACGCTGATAAAGTTGCTGTGACTGGTAACAAAGCTAAAGGCAAAGTTTACTATTCACACTCAGGTTTCATCGGTGGCATTAAGCAGATCACTTTTGAGAAGCTACAAGCTCATAAGCCTGAAATGATTATCGAAAAGGCTGTTAAGGGTATGCTACCTAAAGGTCCATTGGGCCGTGCCATGTTCCGTAAGCTTAAAGTTTACGCTGGTACAGAGCATAACCACGCTGCACAACAACCTCAAGTACTTGATATCTAAACGGGATTATAGCAATGGCTGCAACTCAATACTACGGCACTGGCCGTCGCAAAACATCTACTGCTCGCGTATTCGCTAAAGCAGGTACTGGTAACATTATCGTTAACAAGCTACCTCTAGACGAATACTTCGGTCGTGAAACTTCTCGTATGGTTGTTCGTCAGCCTCTAGAGCTAGTTGAAATGACTGAGAAGTTAGACATCATGGTAACTGTAAAGGGTGGTGGTAACACTGGCCAAGCAGGTGCAATCCGTCACGGTATTACCCGTGCGTTGATGGAACTTGACGAGTCTCTACGTCCTTCTCTACGTGCTGCTGGTTTCGTTACCCGTGATGCTCGTAAAGTTGAGCGTAAGAAAGTTGGTCTACGTAAAGCACGTCGTAAGCCACAG
Organism: Shewanella sp. 0m-8; assembly: GCF_052977265.1. NCBI lineage: Bacteria > Pseudomonadati > Pseudomonadota > Gammaproteobacteria > Alteromonadales > Shewanellaceae > Shewanella > Shewanella sp. 0m-8. The sequence goes on from NZ_JBRIMB010000032.1 coordinate 5,851, forward strand.
TTCTCTAAGCGTTAATTTTCGCTTTCAGAATTCAAAAAGCCCAGCTATATGCTGGGCTTTTTATTGCCTAACATTTACCATCATCGCTGATGGTGTCTCTTTATTTTGCTATAACAGTTAGCTTGAAAAGCGTTAAGTGCTAGCTTGTCACGAGTGCTTTAGGGCTTATACCAATCCGTATAATAATGTCAGCTACTTAAGAGTGTTTGTTGGCGAACGAATTCAAGGCCAATGGCGGGTAGAATGCTTGCTTCCTCCCACTGAATGAACAGATACTTAGTGCAATTGGTATGAGTAGCTAAAACACATTCTAAATGGCGAGTTTTACTGCTTACGATGTTGTGTTAACAGGCTTAAAGGTCTCTTCACTTGTTGCGAATAGCATGGTCTTGTATGTTGTCTACATACATAAGAGATTTCCTCCCTATCTGGATGGTCAGGCGCTGCGAATGCCATAAATGCACGACTATATGGATATAGGGAGTAGAGTAACGCAGGAGCTATTACCGAGACGCAACTAATAACACAGCCTCTGCAGCGTTAAATTCTCGCAGAGCGAGTAGATCTTGATACAGAATAGGTATTCGTTTGATAGCTTGGCTCCGAAGTGCTTTTGATTAGTTTAAGTACTTTATTGCGGTTTTATCCGCTAGATTGTTCACCCTAAGGAACACATTGTTATGTCTTTTGAGTTAATCATGATGTCATTGGGTTTTGTGTTAATTATTGAAGGAATTGGGCCACTTTTGTTTCCAAATCGTTGGCAGGCCTACTTAAAAGAAATTTCCAATCAAAATCAGCAACTTTTGCGAAGGTTAGGTGGTTCTTTAGTCACTGTTGGTGTGGTGTTATTGATTATTTTTTCATAAATTACTTGCCTACCGCCCCTATAGATCTGCTAAAATCCCGTTTTAACCACTACCGTGCAGCAAATAATGGGCAAAAACGTTGTAGTTCTCGGCACCCAATGGGGTGACGAAGGAAAGGGTAAGATAGTCGATCTTCTTACCGAACAGGCTAAATATGTCGTTCGTTACCAAGGTGGCCACAATGCGGGTCACACTTTAGTAATTGATGGCGATAAAACCGTTCTTCATCTTATTCCATCAGGGATCTTACGCGATAATGTTAAGTGCATTATTGGTAACGGCGTGGTGCTAGCACCTGACGCTCTGATGACAGAAATTAACATGCTTAAAGAGCGTGGCGTACCTGTAGAGGAACGTTTATTAATTTCTGAAGCATGTCCTCTGATCTTACCATTCCATTGTGCTCTTGATATTGCTCGCGAAAAAGCGCGCGGCAATAATGCAATTGGCACAACGGGTCGTGGTATCGGTCCAGCATACGAAGATAAAGTTTCTCGTCGTGGTTTACGCGTAGGCGATCTGTTTGATGCAGAATTGTTTGCAACTAAGCTAAAAGAAGTGATGGCTTACCATAACTTCATGCTGACTGAATATTACAAGTGCGACGCAGTTGATTACGAAGAGACATTGAAAGATGCTCTCGCGATTGCTGATTACTTGAAGAGCATGTGCACTGACGTATCTGAGCTACTTGATCAGGCACGTAAAGCTGGCGAACCAATTCTATTTGAAGGTGCTCAAGGCACGTTACTAGATATTGACCATGGTACTTATCCTTTCGTAACCTCTTCTAATACTACTGCCGGTGGTGTTGCAACAGGTTCTGGATTTGGTCCTCGTCATCTAGATTACGTTCTGGGTATCATGAAGGCTTACACCACACGTGTTGGTGCTGGTCCTTTCCCTACAGAATTGAAAAACGAAATCGGCGACTACTTAGGTACTAAGGGTCACGAGTTTGGCGCAACTACTGGTCGCAAACGTCGTCCAGGTTGGTTAGACATCGTTGCGATGAAGCGCGCAGTTCAAATCAACAGCGTAAGCGGTTTCTGCTTAACTAAACTAGACGTTCTAGACGGACTAGAAGAAGTTAAGATTTGTGTTGGCTACCAGTATCCAGATGGAACTGTTGCTACGACAACACCGCTAGCGGCTGAAGGTTATGAGCTGGTTACTCCAGTTCTAGAAACTATGCCTGGTTGGAGCGAATCAACTTTTGGTGCGACTTCTGTAGAGCAACTGCCACAAGCAGCATTGAACTACATTAAGCGTCTAGAAGAGTTGTTAGAAACGCCAATCGATATTATCTCAACGGGTCCGGATAGAAACGAGACCATGATTCTAGTGAATCCGTTTAGTTAATAACAAGAGGCCGCAAATTAGCGGCCTTTTTATTGACTCCTCTAAAGCGGTACTCAAGAAATACGTTATACTGCCGATGACATTAAATAGAGTATATTCGAGTAATCCTTTAATATTGGTCACTTGATAACACGTTATTAGATTAACCCTATTGTCATTGAGAATCCTTATGCTGCGTTATGCATTGATTATAATTTTGTCTATATTATCTTTACCAAGTTTTGCGACTCCTAAGGCGGTTGATGTTTATACTCAGGAGCAGCTGGTTGAGTTAATTCGGAGCAAACGTTATTTAACGCAAGTTAAAGGTGATGACTGCCAGATAGTGCAGGATATTGAAGCAAGGGCTGAGGTGCTAAAGCAGCCTTTGTATCAGTATCTTTGGGCGGAAATGCTCAACTATGGGATCTGCGTAAAGGCCAACCCGCCGCGTGGGATCGCTATGTTAAAAACCTCTGCTGAGCAGGGGAGTGCTGAAGCCATGGTTAGAATGGCTGAGTATTATCACGATGGTAAATTTGTCATCGAAGATAAACAACGCGCTGTGCAATATACATTGCCAGCTGCCGCGACAGGTGATCTGCCTGCTCGCATGATGTTGGTTCGGTTATTTGGTGAGGGCTATGGTAGTCCTCGTGATTACGAAGTGGGTTTTCATTGGCTTTACAATGAAGTGTTTAGCGATGAAACCACGCAAGCCGAAGCAATTAATTTGTTAAAGGTGTTAGAGGCAAAGATGCCGCCCAGCGCAGTTGCTAGGGCAAAGAAAGAGCACCTTAGAACGCCACAATAAGCATGCCCCAGTAGAGGTCATGTCAATAATTTGGAAAATGAATGATACAAGATCCGCATATTAAGCGTGAGCAAGAGAAGTACGAAAACCCTATCCCAAGCCGCGAGTATATTTTGGAATACTTGCGCTCGCAAACGTCCCCGTTAACCCGTGAACACATTGCCACAGCCTTAAAAATTGAAGGTGAAGAACAGCTAGAAGCTATTCGTCGTCGCCTAAGAGCGATGGAGCGTGATGGTGAGCTTGTTTTTACCCGCGGCAAAGCATATGGCTTACCTGAACGAATGGACTTGCTAACCGGTACCGTTATTGGCCACCGTGACGGCTTTGGCTTCTTGAAGCTAGAAGAAGGCGGTGACGACCTTTATATTAATAACCGTGACATGCTGATGTATTTCCACGGTGATCGAGTTCTTGCACAAAAAGCGGGTGTCGACCGTAAAGGTCGCCGTGAAGCGCGTATTGTACGTTTAGTGGAAGAGCGCAGCGCTGCTTTAGTTGGCCGTTTCCACTTGGACGCTGGCATGGGCTTTGTGATTGCCGATGACCGCCGCATTACGCAAGAGATTCTAGTCCCTGAAGAAGATCGTTTAGGCGCGCGTCAAGGCGATATCGTGGTACTTGAGCTTACACGCAGACCTGGTCGTTATGTCAAAGCCGCAGGTAAAGTGACTGAAGTGCTAGGCAAAGAGATGGCGCCGGGGATGGAGATTGAGATTGCGCTACGCAATTACGACCTACCTCACACCTGGTCTAGCTTGATTGAGAAAAAACTACGTAAAATACCTGATGAAGTGACCGAGGCTGACAAAGAGGGCCGCGTCGACCTGCGTCATTTACCGCTAGTTACGATTGATGGCGAAGATGCACGTGACTTTGATGATGCTGTTTACGCTGAGAAGAAAAAGTCTGGTGGCTGGCGTTTATGGGTGGCTATTGCAGATGTGAGCCATTATGTTCGCACTGAATCGGCACTCGATAAAGAAGCCCGCGCTCGTGGTAACTCGGTGTATTTCCCATCGCAAGTTATCCCTATGTTGCCAGAGAAGATCTCTAATGGTCTGTGTTCTTTGATGCCAGAAGTCGACCGTCTTTGTATGGTTGCAGAGATGACCATCTCGGCGTTAGGTAAGCTATCAGGCTACAAGTTTTATCCAGCAGTGATGCATTCACATGCGCGTTTAACCTACACCCAGGTTGCCGATATGCTTGAAGGTGGAGAGGTGAGCGATAAGCTCAAGCCGATATTCCCGCACCTACAGACATTACAGTCGCTATACCTGACATTAGAAAAAACTCGCGTAGAGCGTGGTGCCATTGCATTTGAAACCACAGAAACGCAATTTATTTTTAATGAGCAACGTAAGATCGACAAGATCGTACCGCGTAACCGTAACCAAGCGCATAAGATCATTGAAGAATGTATGATTTTAGCCAACGTTGCGTCAGCTAAGTTTGTTAAAAAGCACAAAGGTGAAGTGTTATACCGTGTGCATGAGGCACCTTCAGAGCAAAAGCTAACGAACTTTAAGGACTTCCTTAAAGAGCGTGGCTTAACAATGGCTGGTGGCCTAGAGCCTGAGCCGAAAGACTACCAAGCGGTGATGGAGCAAATTGCAGACAGACCCGATGCCGAGCTTATTCAGGTGATGTTGCTGCGCTCTATGCGTCAAGCGACTTACACCCCGGATAATGAAGGGCATTTCGGTTTGGCATTAGAGGAGTATTCACACTTCACTTCACCAATTCGTCGTTATCCTGACTTGATACTGCACCGAGTGATCCGTTATCTACTTGCTAAGCAAGAAGGTAATTTAACTGATCAGTGGACTGCTGATGGTGGTTATCATTATAAGATTGAAGAGCTTGATAAGCTTGGTGAAGAGTGTTCAACCACAGAGCGTCGTGCCGATGAGGCCACTCGTGATGTCAATGACTGGCTTAAATGCGAGTTTATGCAAGACCATGTCGGTGACACATTTGAAGCGGTTATTGCTTCTGTAACGCATTTTGGCATGTTCGTACGTCTTAATGACCTGTTTATTGACGGCTTAGTGCATATCTCAAGTCTAGGCAGTGATTATTACCAATACGATAATATGCGCCAACGTTTAGTGGGCGAAGCCTCTGGTCAGGTTTATCAAATTGGCGATATGGTAACGGTTAAAGTTGCCGGGGTTAATCTTGATGACCGTCAAATTGACTTGATGATGGAAGGTGACTCAGCAGGTGGTAAACGTCGTAGACCAACTAAGCCATTAACGGCCCGTGAGCGAGTTAATCGCGAAGGTGCAAAGCTTGGCTCTAAGCGTGAGTCTTCAAGTGGCAAAGGCGCGGACGGTGGTTCAGACTCTGAATCTAAGTCTGGTGCGAAACGCAAGCCGAGCCGCTCAGGCGCTAAGTCTAGCAGCGGTAAATATAAGAGCGGCAGCAGCGCTGCTAACAAGACAAAGACAAAAGCTTCGGCAAAAAAATCTTCAGCAAATAAAGCTAAGTCAGCCAAGCGTAAAGCGAGTAAGAAATAGATGAAAAAGCAAGATATGACCTTTGGACTACACGCAGTTGAAGCGGTACTTAAAAACAGCCCTGAGCGTGTAATTGAAATGTGGGTGCTTCAAGGTCGTGATGACGCGAGATTGACTCCTATTCTTGAAATGGCTGCAGAGTGGGGCGTGTCAGTACAGTACGCTTCTCGCAAAGCATTAGACGAGAAGTCTGACGGTGGCCAACATCAAGGCGTTGTTGCCAAGGTTAAGCCGGCAAAAATTCTGAGTGACAATGATTTGTCAGCGATGCTAGAAAAAACTGAAGTACCATTTTTGTTGATTCTAGATGGTGTTACCGATCCGCATAACTTAGGCGCATGTCTACGTAATGCTGATGCTGCAGGAGTACATGGCGTTATTGTGCCAAAAGACAACTCAGTGGGCTTAACGCCAGTTGTCAGTAAAGTGGCTTGTGGCGCAGCAGAAGTGGTGCCGTTATATCAAGTGACTAACCTTGCGCGCACTATGCGTAGCCTGCAAGAGAAAGGCATTTGGATCATCGGCGCAGCCGGTGAAGCGGACTGTGAGCTTTACCAAGCAAGTCTGACAGGCCCTCTAGCAATCGCTATGGGCGCCGAAGGCAAAGGTCTTCGTCGTTTATCACGTGAAAGCTGTGATACCTTGGTATCGATCCCTATGGCGGGTAGCGTGTCGAGCTTAAACGTTTCAGTGGCGACAGGTGTTTGCTTATTTGAAGCGGTACGCCAGCGTCTTGCGTAATGCTTGGGCGTGATGAACTTTGAGTTTCAGGTTTGAGCTTGGAACTTGAGTTTTGAAGTTAGCATCAGTTTAAAAATGCCGATGAGAGTAAACTCTTATCGGCATTTTTGTATCTACAGATTGATAGTGAACGGAGCGGGTAGATACGGATTGATATCGAGTTCACTCAGCTCATCAATTAAGAGTAATGTAAACTGATGTGAGTTTAGAAACGTTATAACCGAGTGCTGCAAGCCTCTATTGGAAGGTATAGAGTAGATTAAACACGGTGATCGTATCAGTTTGCTTTGACCCTTCAGGCACCACTTGAGTATATTTTACATTAACGCCGATTTTAAATGCCCAGTCTTGAAATAGGGTATTCTTGTAGCCTAAATCTAGGGTGAGAGTATTATTGTCTTCACCTGTCTCTGCGATTAGATCGGCATTTAAACTGGTGTATTCTTGTAGTTTCATCTCAAATTTGGCCGCTGTACGCAAAATGATGTCTTTCGAGGCTTCTGGATTAGGGGCGTCATCAGTTGCTATCGGTAAATTATAACGATAACCAGGACCGATTTCTAAACTTAGTTTAGTTTTAGACGTGCTAATCGTGTCGAAACCATAACCACCCGAAACCGTTGCTATGCGGGTGTAACTACCAAATTGATCCCAGGTGAAGTCACCACGTCCAAAAAAGTAACCACCATTAACTTTATAGTTAGACTGCAACTGAAGATCATATTTCTCTGCGGTTGTTTTCTCGTCGTCTGCAGCAAAGTAAGCTTTAACTGTTCCCTCTTGCCGAGTTTGCTTAGTATCGTAAACCAATTTGGTTCTGCCGTTAAAGCTACTGGATTCGGTGTTACCGGTATTGAGCTGGAAGCCCGCTTCAATTTCCGCCGTCAGATCGCTAGGAGGCTCTTGGTAGTCTGGTGGCACGAGGGCGAAGGCCGCCTGCGAGAACATTAGCGCAATTACAACAATGAGAGTTTTTAGCATTATTCTTATTCTTGGTGTGTTTCTAATTGGAGATCATTACTTTGTCGTAGCGACATAATACCTAGAATCAGCCTGCACGCAAACTAGATTGCTTACACTTTTCATCCTACAACACAAGCTGAGATAGCCCGGTAACAGCTAAGAGTTAGCCGCTACTTATGCGCTTTGTTGGTGTATTTAATCATTGGGTGTAAATAGCTAACGCCTAGGCTAAGTTATTACTTGAATTCTGGCTTGAGTTTATGTACTATTCCGCGGCTTAATTCAGTCACTTTAATTAGTTCCTTGCCTCTATTAGGTCTGACTGAGCCAACAACGAGGCTAGATAACCGTAAGGAGCAAAAAATGCGTCATTATGAAATCGTATTTTTAGTTCACCCTGATCAGAGTGAACAAGTGCCAGGTATGATCGAACGTTACACGGGTATTCTTACCCAAGCTGGCGGTCAAATCCACCGTTTAGAAGATTGGGGCCGTCGTCAATTGGCTTACCCAATCATCGAATTGCATAAAGCTCACTATGTTCTTTTGAACGTAGAGACTACTGCAGAAGCGGTTGAAGAACTTGAAACAGCTTTCCGTTTCAACGACGCTGTTTTGCGTAGCATGGTTATGCGTACTAAAGCTGCCATCACTGAAGCATCTCCAATGGCTAAAGCTAAAGACGAGCGCGACACACGTCGTTCATCTGAAGAGCGTGCACCTCGTGCAGAAGCTACTGAAGAAGTAGAAGAAAGCGCTGAAAACACTGCTGAGTAAGTTTTTTTGACCACGAACAATTTGGTATTAGCAGGAACCATTACGCGTTCCAGGCAGTTTGATAGTCCAGCAGGCATTGCCCACACGGTAGTGATGTTAGAACACAAATCGCAGCGTTATGAAGCAGAAATGCTCCGCAACGTTTATTGCCAAATCCAAGTTGTATTAAGTGGAGAACGCTTTAATAGCGTTTCAAAAAACCTAACAGCCGGCGTTGAAATACAAGTAGAAGGCTTCATTAATCTGCAACAGAGCAGAAATGGTCAAAATCGCTTGGTTTTACACGCTGAAAATGTCGAATTGAAAACTTAGGAGACTGTCACATGGCACGTTATTTCCGTCGTCGCAAGTTCTGCCGTTTCACTGCAGAAGGCGTTACCGAGATCGATTACAAAGATATCGTTACTTTGAAGAACTATATCACTGAAAGTGGTAAAATTGTTCCTAGTCGTATCACTGGTACAAATGCTAAATATCAACGTCAACTAGCTCGCGCTATCAAGCGTGCTCGTTATCTTTCTCTACTGCCGTACACTGATTTACATCAGTAATACTGCATTAATTTAGAGGAATATAAAATGAACGTTATTTTACTTGATAAAATCGCTAACCTAGGCAACTTGGGTGACCAAGTTTCAGTAAAAGCGGGTTACGCACGTAACTTCCTTTTACCACAAGGTAAAGCTGTTGTTGCTAACGCTGCTAACACTGAAGTTTTTGAAGCACGTCGTGCTGATCTAGAAGCTAAGTTAGCTGCTGACCTAGCTGCTGCTACTCAACGCGCTGAGAAAATCTCTGCACTTGAGTCTGTTGTTATCGCTTCTAAAGCTGGTGACGAAGGCAAGCTATTCGGTTCTATTGGCAACCGTGATATCGCTGATGCAGTTACAGCTGCTGGTGTTGAACTAGCTAAGAGCGAAGTTCGTCTTCCACTAGGTGCTATCCGCACTACTGGTGAATTCGAAGTTGAAGTTCAAGTTCACACTGAAGTTAAAGCAATCGTTAAACTTTCTGTAGTTGCAGAAGCTTAATAATTTGCGCTAAGCAAATGCTTTAATTGAAACACCGCACTAATTTATTAGTGCGGTGTTTTTTTATGTCTGGAAAATGGCATAGCAGGAAAGCAGGAAAGCAGGAAAGCAGGAAAGCAGGAAAGCAGGAAAGCAGAAGGTAGAGCATGAGTCGCAGTGCAAATAAAAAAGGCATATAAGCGTAGCTCATATGCCTTTTAAGTGTGCAATGGCACCGGATTAGTTGTTCACTAAATCTAACTCTTCAATCAGGTTTTGTGCGTTATCGACCTCATCCATCATCCATAGGATATAACGAATATCGACATGTACTGCGCGAGTGATAGTTGGGTTAAAGAACCAGTCTTTAGTAATCGCTTCATAAGTTGAGTCAAAGTTCAGGCCGACTAGCTCGCCTTTACCGTTAAATACCGGTGAGCCAGAATTACCACCAGTGGTGTCAACACTCGATAAGAAGTTAACGGGCACAGAACCAAAACTCTCAGGCTTATCTAAGCAGGAGAATAGGCGGCATAACCAAGACGCGGGATTTTGATATACAGTTTCGACTGCATGTGTGCCGTAACGCTTTGCTTCAATAGCTTCTAATAGCTTAGTTGGCGCATTAAATGGCTCTTCACCTGTATGCTTGGCAACAATACCCTCTAAGCGTGTAAATGGCTGCTTATAAAGCGCATCGGTTGATTGGTAACCATCAACCATACCGTATGTGATACGTAGCGTACCGTTGGCGTCAGGGTATACTGGCCAGCCATTAGCTTTGTTATAAGCAATAATAGCCTTCATGTAGTCAGGGCGAGCTTTTGATAGTTTACCTGCCAATGTTTTAGCATCTTTCTCGGCCTGCATGTTTTGAGCGTACAGGGCGACTGCGAGACGAATAAACGGGTCGGCACTGGTTTCAAACTCTGTTGCGTCGGCATCCATCCAGGCAATACGCTTATCTTTATCGGTTAGCGAGCTCAGCGCATAGAGTGCATCAAGTTTTTCACTTAGGCTGACATCGCTATCGCCTTCATTCAGCATGGCATCGAGCTGAGCGACACGGTTGTCTTGAGCTAAATAAGCCTTTAAGTCTTGCATCCAAAGTGTCTTATCAACACTTACCGCAAAGCTTGAGTCTAAGCGCTTAAGGCGAGCCTTAAACATCTTCATGTCGCGCTCTTGATAACCTTCTTCACGCTCGGCATCGCTTTTTTGCTTTTCTTTAGCTAAACGATATAGTTTATTTGCCGTCGACAACAGTGTGCTGCTTTGGGCGTTTTCAAAGTAATAACGGCCTTGGCGCAGCAAGCGCTGCTCAACTAACAAGGTTTCGAGCTCATCAAACTGAGCTTGGAATGATTGATACTCGGGATCTTTTGCAAGCCACGCACTGAAATCATCTTCACGGCCTTGCTTAATACCTGCAATGTCAGTCGCTTTAAAGCCATCTAACAAACCGTTGTACTTCTTCATGCGGTTTGCCATGCCTGCAAGCGTGCCTGCATATTTGATTTTAACGTCTTTATCATTAGCGCTCATGGCTTCGATAGTATCGATACGCAGCTGATAGCGAGTCGCAAGCGTTGGATATAGCCAGTCACTAGCGAACTTAAGTTCGCTAGTTAAACGGTAGCGGCTGGTTGAGCCTGGGTAGCCGGCAACAAATACACCGTCACCCGCTTTAACGCCGTCAGCATTAACCTTTAAATAGCTTTTTGGCACATAAGGTACGTTGTCTTCAGCAAAGGCTGCTGGCTTACCATCTTTTCCTACGTATGCACGTAAAAAGGTAAAATCAGCTGAGTGGCGAGGATACTCGTAGTTGTCGATATCACCGCCAAATGCCCCAGCGCTTTCTGGTGGTGCGTATACTAGGCGTACGTCACGAATAATAAGCTGTTTAATGAGGTAGTATTCTAAACCGTTGTGGAAACTTCGCACTGAGCAGCGATAATTATCATTGCTTTCACACTCTTTAATTAACGCTTTGCGATTAGCTTGGATGTTTTCATAGCGCTTAAGTGGGTCTTCACCAATATCTTTTTTTACTCGCGCTGATACATCGGTAACTGCTTCAGTGATATAAAGGCGCTCATTTGGGCCAGCAGTTGGTTCTTTGTCTTTACTGGTCGCTAAAAAGCCATCAGCAAGGTAGTTATGCTCTTTTTTGCTGTTATATTGAATAGCTCTGTAGGCGCAATGATGGTTTGTCACAACTAAGCCTTGGGGCGAAACAAAACTGGCGGTACAATAGCCCAGTCCGACTACCGCGTTCATTGGGTAGCTAGTTAAGTCCGCTAACTGTTTAGCTGGAATATCGATGCCACGTTCGCTGAGCTTATCGGCGATAGACGGCATTTGATAGGGTTGCCATTGTCCTTCATCGGCCAATGCTACGGCTGATGGCAGCATCCCTGACGATAGAGCGATGGCGGCAATCAATGCATTGCGCATGTGCTTTCCTTAATATTGTTATAGTGTTTTTTTAGTTGCAGGTCGTTAGATGTTAAATGCCTGCTTTGCCTGACCCCAGTTTTATACCACATTTTGCTTAAACGTTGGAATTTTGGAGATTTAATGTCACAACAACGCACCTTTAAGGGCAAAGAGAAGCCAAGAGATCTTCAGATGGACGCGCTGAAGATGCCACCGCATTCAATTGAAGCTGAGCAATCGGTTCTCGGTGGGTTGATGTTGGACTCTGATGCTTGGGACCGAGTGGCTGAAGCTGTTGTAAAGGAAGATTTCTATTCTCGTGCTCATGGTACGATTTTTACTGCGATGGAATCGTTAGTCAGCGCGGGTCAACCCATCGATTTGATCACGGTATCTGAGCAGCTAGAACTTGAAGACCAACTCGAAGATGTAGGTGGTTTTGCCTATATAGGTGAAATTGCGAAGAATACCCCAAGTGCGGGTAACATTCTTTCTTACGCCAGCATTGTGCGTGAGCGTGCTGTTGTTCGCGATATGATCAAAGTTGCTAACGAGATTGCAGATGCGGGGTTTAACCCTGAAGGGCGTAACTCGAGCGAGCTGCTCGATTTAGCTGAAACCAAAGTATTTAAAATTGCTGAGCAGCGCGCCAATGCCAATGAAGGTCCTGAAGGCATTAAAGCTATTCTTGAGAAGACCGTTGATAAAATCGAAGAGCTCTACAATAACCCAAGTAATGGTGTAACCGGTGTTTCGAGTGGCTTTGGCGACTTAGATAAAATGACGGCTGGCTTTCAGTCAGGCGATTTGATTATTGTCGCCGCGCGTCCATCAATGGGTAAAACCACTTTCGCGATGAACTTGTGTGAGCAAGCTGCACTGCACGAAGACAAACCCGTGCTTATTTTCAGCTTGGAGATGCCTTCAGAACAGATCATGATGCGTATGTTGGCGTCACTGGGCCGCGTTGACCAAACTAAAATCCGTACTGGTCAGCTAGATGATGACGATTGGGCGCGCGTGTCTTCAACGATGGGGATCATGCTTGAGCAAGGTAAAATGTACATCGATGATGGCTCAGGTTTAACCCCGACCGACGTTCGAAGTCGTGCTAGACGAATCGCACGTGAATATGGCGGCTTGTCGATGATCATGATCGATTACCTGCAGTTGATGCAGGTTCCGGCGCTTAAAGATAACCGTACGTTAGAGATTTCAGAGATTTCTCGCTCACTTAAAGCTTTGGCAAAAGAGCTAGAAATTCCAGTGGTTGCATTGTCACAGCTTAACCGTTCATTGGAGCAACGTGCCGATAAACGCCCAGTTAACTCGGATTTGCGTGAATCGGGCGCGATTGAGCAGGATGCGGATTTGATCATGTTTATTTATCGAGATGAAGTGTATAACAATGACTCTGAAGATAAAGGCACTGCTGAGATCATTATTGGTAAGCAACGTAACGGCCCCATTGGGCGTGTGCGTTTAACCTTCCAAGGTCAATTCTCACGTTTTGATAATTACGCCGGTCCGCAATTCGAAGAAGATTAATTATCGTCAATAAAGGTCTTTTACGACCATGATTGCCTACAATAGAGCCTCAATGAGGCTCTTATGTTTAGATTAGATAGAACAAGGTTACTTTTGAAACCATTCCCACGAGCAGAAATTAGCCGCCACGCATTAAAGAATAATCTGGCCCGGCTACATACACTTGCCCCGTCAAGTAAAGTGATGGCAGTTGTTAAGGCTAATGGCTATGGCCATGGCTTACTTAACGTGGCTCAATGTTTAGATAATGCCGATGGTTTTGGATTGGCGCGTCTTGAAGAAGCCCTAGCGCTTCGTGCTGGCGGTGTTAAAGCTAAGCTTTTATTATTGGAAGGCTTTTTTCGCGCAACCGATTTAGCCACCTTAGTTGAGCATGATATTGAGACTGTGGTTCATCACGAATCACAAATCGAAATGCTTGAACAGGCAACATTAAGCAAACCTGTCACAGTGTGGATGAAAGTCGACTCTGGTATGCATCGCTTAGGTTTTGTACCTGACGAGTTCCATCAGGTTTATCAGCGTTTATTAGCCTGTGACAACATCGCTAAGCCAATTAACTTGATGACCCACTTTGCTTGCGCTGATGAGCCTGATAATCCTTACACCGCAGCACAATTAGCCACTTTTGATACACTAACCAAAGACTTACCTGGCGATCGCACCCTAGCTAACTCTGCAGGGGCATTGTTTTGGCAACAAAGCCAGGCCAATTGGATCCGCCCTGGAATTGCACTGTATGGTGTGTCACCGGTTGTGGGCGACCTGGGTACCAAGCATGGGCTTATTCCTGCGATGGAGTTGGTGTCACAACTGATAGCCATACGTGAGCATAAAGCCGGGCAGCCAGTTGGCTATGGCAGTTATTGGACTGCTGATAAAGATACTAAGCTAGGCGTGGTTGCTATCGGTTATGGAGATGGCTATCCACGAAACGCGCCTGTCGGTACGCCAGTATTAATTAATGGCCGATTAGCGCCTATTGTTGGTCGTGTTTCGATGGATATGTTGACGGTGGATCTTGGCGCTGATGCTAAAGATTGTGTCGGTGATAACGCAGTGCTTTGGGGGAAAGACCTTCCAGTAGAGGAGGTGGCAGAGCATATAGGGACTATCGCCTACGAGCTTGTAACAAAATTGACTCCAAGAGTCGCAGTTTGCCTAGACTGAGCAAATAATCAACTTATGTGATGCTGCAATTTGAGGCTGGATGCCCGTTGCAGTAGAAGATGTCTTAAATTGAAAACGAATCAACTCTGTACAATTGCAGCTCTAGGCTTTATGTCGCCTTGGGCCATCGCAGCCTCTACAGCAGAACAAAGCAGTGCACGCCAATCCGGTGAAGAAACAGTAATTATTGAAGCTGTTACACCAAAGGCAAAACGCCAACAGCAGAATAAGCCTGGCTCATCACAGCAAGAGAGCCCTCAAACAATAGCTGATTATAATGCTGAGTTTGCTGCCGTGCCTTTCGTGTTTTCGAGTGAAAGCTTAAGTACCGCTTTTGGTGGTGCAGGAGTCCTCAAACACGCTGGGCAGATCCAGTCTTCGATATTGGGCATTGGTGTATATAGCACTAACAACAGCTGGGTCAGCTACCTGCGTTTTAATGACTTTCAGCTCCCCTCTGTTGACCAATGGTTATTCTCGTTAGAAACGTATCAGGCTCGCTTTAAAGAGGGCGTCTATTACGTGCCAGAGCAAGCCGCGCCTTATGGCGATACTGAGCGGGTAATCACGCTTGGTGATGAGGCATTCACTAAATTTCATGCCAGATATATATTGCCTATTGGTCGAGGTAGTCAAGGTGCTGTGCGCAGTCTAGGTCGTGCCAGAGGTGAAACGAGTTGGAACCCGTTGGAATCCGGTGTCACCAGTATTAAGTTCAGCCCTTTTACCCATAGCCGTGAACTCGAAGGCTATGAGTTTTTGCCTGATGAAGCCAAGGGGCTGGCAGTTGAGCTTGATTGGGATAACCGTGATAACGGGAAAAACAGCACCCAGGGGGGGCAAACCAGCTTTAAGGTGACCCGTGACTTTGGTAGTGGCTCGCGCAATAGCTGGACCACCTGGGAGTTAGATCAAAGCGCGTTTGTTTCAATCGACTCTAATGAATGGTTTGGACAACAAATTTTAGCGTTTAACTTTTATTTAGCCGATACCCCGACTTGGACTTCAGAACCGCAAGGTGATTATCATCGTCCACCAAGTTTTGCCGGTATTAGTTTAGGCGGCTTTGAGCGTCTGCGTGGTTACACGAGTAAGCGTTATACAGGCCGTTCAGCTGTGCTTTACAGCGCCGAATATCGCGTCCAACCTAGATGGCAGCCGCTGCAAGAATGGCCTGTATTTAACTTATATGATGTGCCTTGGTGGCAGTGGGTGGCATTTGCCGAAGCGGGGCAGGTGAGTGATGACTTTAGCGCCAGTGCACTGCATGATGACTTAAAGTGGTCTGCAGGCTTTGGTGCTCGGTTTGAAGTTGAAAGTATAGTGGTGCGTGCTGAGCTTGCTTTTAGCGCTGAATCGAATCAATTCTGGATCATGGTCAACCAGCCTTTTTAAGCGAGCCGCAAGGTTTGTTGGCTGTATATGCAAAACATGCAAAAAAGGCACCTTGAGGTGCCTTTGACTTTTGCAGGGATGGAGCTTATTGAGGTGCTAGGGACTAATTAGCACCTCAGTTTTTTACATAAGAATTTACACGATAAAGCTATAAGCTAAATCCATGATGCTCCATGACTTTCTGTGGGCTATGACAGGTTGCACAAGCTTCTTTAGCATCCTTAGCATTACCCGCATCATTCACATCAACAATGTGGTCAGCATCTTTATTGGCACCGAAGTAACCACCATTGCTTCTAATATGTGACATGGCAGCATCAGACAGGTATTTCTGGTGACAGCTCATACATGCAGCGGCATCAGAAGAGGCGTACCAAGTCTCAACCGTTTCATCGGCTGCTGGGCTTTGAGTGCTAGGAACTGTGTGGGCTTGACCGGCATTACGGCCTAATTCAAAGCCATAAGCTAGACCACCCCAACCCTCAACAGCTGAGTGACAAGTCGTACAATCTGTCTTAAGGATTGTGCCACTTCCACCGTGACCATTATCATGGCCTTCAGCTTTGTGCGCCTTGTACATGAAGTTGGTTGATTTCAGTAGTGCGACGCCATTGCTAGCTTCGCCATTCCCTTTGAGGCTTTTATCATTGGTATGACAAGCAATACAGTTCACGCCATTTGAATCATGGTAGAACTCTTTGCTGTGACAGCCAAAGCACGTCGCAGTGTCTACGATAGATCGTCTATCTGCGACAACCGCATCAGGATCGCTTAATACCGCTCGGTAAGCATCGGTTTGTACATAAGCAGGATAGGCGTTATCTGCACTGCAATCTGTGCGGGTCTCACTACCTTCTTCGAAGCATACTTTTAGGACCGGTAGAACCTCTAAAGAGCGAGAAGCAATATCGCTTGGGAAGTTCATGGTTACCGCAACACTGACTGTGTTGTCGGTATTCCAAGTGGCTTTAGTATCATCTTTTAAGTCGATACGGCGCTCGCTGTATGGAGATTGATTGTAATCTGGATAGTCTTTCTCTACATCCCAGCTTACAACCATATAAGGCTTGCTATAACCTTGCTTGTAGACTTCATCTTCAGTGACGAGTGCACCAGCTGTATCCATTATTTTCACGTCAAATTCAATCAAGTTTGCAGGGCTAATGCTGACATTACTGACTTCAACACTGTAGTTTTCAGCCGCCTCATAAGGTTTCTTATGATCGGTATGTACAGTGGCGCTGTGGCAGTCTGTACAGACAAGCTCTGGGTTTTTATCTGATTTATGTTGTGCAGGTGAGTCGGTGTGGCAGCCCGTACACGCGTTGGTGTTGGCGTTGGCTAACCATAAGTCTTTATCTGCAAGCGTGTCATCTTCCACGTGACAAGTCGCACAGTCCATAAAGGGCTTAGTTGGGAATGCAGGGTAGTCAAAGGCGTGATCGCCACCGTAACCTGCAATGGTGTAAGGCATAGGGATGACATTGCCTTCGGCGTCTTTGCCTTCACGATTTGGTCCCATATGGATAGCGTGCACCATATGGCCAAGCTCAACAGACACATCATTTGGGTCTGACACTATGCCGTTATGACATGACTGACAGTTTTCCATATCTAAACGGCGTCCACCATGAGCTTTTAAACTGTCTGGCTGATGGCAGGTATAACACGTTTCTAGTGTGACCAGTTCACGAGTCTCAACACCCTCAGTACTATTTGTGGCTGGCAGCCAGTCATAGTGGGCATTTTCTGCTAATTCATGGCCTGAGTCATACTCAAACTGCATTTCAATCGCTATACGTTGAGTCAAAGCGGGGTCGAATACTACGCCTGCTGGATCGGTTACGGTTGTGAGGTTGGTATTGAAAGTGTAGCTATAGGTACCATCTTTATGGTCGACTAAGCACTCAGCGCAATCCTTTAATTTTTCGAAGCCTTGTTCAAAGGTGGTGCCAGCATCATTTGTGGTCTCATTTAACAGTGAGATCCACTGTTTAAGATCAGAGCCATCATTGGTTTTAAGCTGGGCAAGAGAGAAGCGGAAATCATGAAATTGATTATCAGCACTGAGGCCGTAAAGGCCAACACCTTGCTGGTTTTCAAGTTCAAAATCGACGCTAATAATACCGTCGGAATAATTTGCGTTATTGATTGTGGCGATGGCATCTGCAGCCATGTCGATATGCAGCCCTGACGTGCCCGGCTCTCCGCCGCCACCAGGTGCCCCATCTTCACCATTCTTACCGTCTTCACCATCTGAACAGCCAGAGATTAGCAATGCAGAGCTAATCAATAGAGCTAACGATGCTTTTCTTTTCGTTATCATCATCATACGTTCCTTAAAGGTAACCACTCTTGGTTGCTAAAATGTTATTGCTATGGGTGGTAATTTGATATGAAGTTGATCACTTAGTTAGCTTGGGTGGTGTTGGTCTTTAAGTCTGCTTGATGGTTTTGAGTTGGGTTTTACCACTACCTTGTTGTTTGGTTTTTGGTGTTTGATTTTGCTCTTGGGTTGTTAATTGGTTGTTTACTCTGAATGTTGAAATGTGAAAGTGTAAAATTCACATATTGCAAATCTAGAATTTGAGGCTTACACGGGGTGTGAAATTTTAAACTTAGGTCACAAAATTGAGTATTAACTAATATTGGTGTCGCGAATATGGATGGAGTGTATACCTAAGCGTTAATGATTGGTTTAGATTAATTAATAATGGATCTAGGACGTAAATCTAAGAGATTGATTTGAGGGTAAATGAACAAGCTAAACGCTAATAACTTATTTGATATTCAAGTGTTTGTACTATTGTATGAATCACTCAATGCCACGACGGTTAGCCAAACCTTAGGTGTTCCTAGCTCCAAAGTCAGTCGAAGTTTAAAGTCATTAAGGCATTCACTGCATTCGCCCTTATTTATACGTAAGCAGCAAGGGTTTGAGAGAAGCGATTTAGCTAACGAAATCTATCCTAAAATGAAGCGCGTGATTGAATTAGCGAAAATGTGCGAGAGTATAGATGTTAGCAGTAATGACACGAGAACGCGTGAGGTGGTTATTGCTTGTCCGCCCACATTATCTCTCAACCTTTTGCGGCACCTGCAACAAAGGGCGACTCAAGAACGGCAAAGCTATCTGTTTCATATTAAGCCTTGTACTAGCAATGTTGCTGAACTTATCAAGCAGCAATATGTGGATATCGCTGTGACCTATAGCGCTTATAATACAGAGCAATTGACCTCTAGTTTAATCGCGAAGTCAGACGCTTATATGCTGGTTGCTAGGCGGGAACACCCATTACTGAATTCTGGTCAGCTCCTGCAAGTGGAGGACATATTTGATTATCCATATATGAGTTTTTCTGGCGACGAGCACTATGATGCGATTGACCCTCTAGAGAGTTATGCCTTAGATAGTGCAAGGGATTTAGACGTGGTGGGAAAGGTTTGTTTGCTGGCCGATCTAATGCTGCAACTGGAGCAAAGCAATGCGGTAGCACTTTTATGTCATCGAGATTCCATT
Source organism: Shewanella sp. 0m-8 (assembly GCF_052977265.1). Classification (NCBI taxonomy): domain Bacteria; kingdom Pseudomonadati; phylum Pseudomonadota; class Gammaproteobacteria; order Alteromonadales; family Shewanellaceae; genus Shewanella; species Shewanella sp. 0m-8. The sequence goes on from NZ_JBRIMB010000032.1 coordinate 24,966, forward strand.
GAATTTTTATGTCAACGGGGCAATATTGGTGGGTTGAAACTCGGCTCCGGCCTTAGCGAGTTGATTAACCAAAGAAGCGGTCGCTATCACTACTACTTAACGCAAATGCGAAAAAATACGACTTATCCAGATTGGATTGGCCACGAGATCCAAGCGTATATACAAACCAATATGGCCTCAGAAAGTGGAGGTTATAATGAAAAAGTTATCTAGTATCAATATTGGTGCACTTGAAATTTTATGTCAGCTTTACCTTAAAAATAGCACCAAGGATGTCGCTAATGCGCTGGGGTTATCGCAGCCTAAAGTCAGCCGCGCATTAAATGCATTAAGAGAGGTATTTGATGATCCATTATTTATCCGCAAGAATAATAAACTGGTGCCTACAGAGCTGACTCATAGCTTATACCCCTGCTTTTCTGAAATGATCTCATGCACGATCTCGGTAGAAACCGCTGCGATTAGTCGTATTACAGTGGCAGAGCCCCCCGTGGTGATTAGTACGGTGCCTCAATTAGAAATAGGGTTAGCCCAGCAGGTGATTAGAGAAGCCGCTCTGCATAGTATCAACCCTAACTTTACTATTTCGACGGTTGCTTGGTCAGAAAATACGGAGCAACAGCTTGTAGATGGTGAAGTCGATGCGGCAATTTGCTTTAAGCCATCAACGAGAAAAGAGCTATTATCAAAGTCGATTATTCAGCATCGGGGTGGCCATCTCATTGCGCGTGCTGAGCATCCTATTTGGGATGCACCGACTATCGACAAGATGATTGACTACCCCATGGTTAAGCTGGTGACAATGCCATTTCCTGCCAATAAGTCCCCGATAGGGGTTTATGCTAAGGCGAAAGGAAAGCCAATGCAGGTATATGCTACCGCGCCAGACTTAGGCAGTGCGGCAAGCAGTCTGCTAAATTCCGATGCATTTATGATTATTGGCGTGCAGGGGGCTGTAGATTTTTTATCAAATATTAAAGGCTTACATGCGAGTAAAATCGATTTCAGCCAGGATAAGTATCTACTGGAAGGCTTTTCTCATCCCACCGTTTATTTATGGCTTAAACGTTCTATTGATAAAAGGGTGGTTGCTCCCTTGTGGCTGCAACAGACACTAGAGTCCTATATTGTGACGTCGCATAAATAGCGCTTAGAACCATGAGTCACTAATCATTAGCTGCTGGGCTTTATTATAACTCGCGATGTAGTGCTATAATGCGCCATTGTTGCATTTCAGCTGCTTTTTCTTGCTTGATAACCTTGTTCAATCTGGTATCTATCACGGCGGGTTTAGGGAGCGAGTATTTTACTAAATAGACACTCCCTTAGATTCCGGTGAGATAAGTCATTATATAGAGTTGGATAAATAGTTTATGTCAGTTAGACCAATCAATCGTACCTTTTCAATCGCTCCAATGCTGGATTGGACAGATAGGCATTATCGTTATTTTGCGCGTTTGATGTCTTCTCAGACCCTGCTATATACCGAGATGGTAACGACTGGTGCAATCTTACATGGACGAGGCGATTACCTCGCTTATAACGAAGAAGAGCATCCGTTGGCGTTGCAATTGGGTGGCTCAAATGCGGTAGATCTAGCGGCTTGTGCCAAGCTTGCTGCCGAGCGTGGTTACGATGAGATTAACCTTAACGTTGGGTGCCCATCGGATAGAGTGCAAAATGGTCGCTTTGGTGCTTGCTTAATGGCTGAGCCAGAACTTGTCGCCGAGTGCGTGTCGGCAATGAAGCAGGTGGTAGATATTCCAGTCACTGTTAAGACACGTATTGGTATTGATGAGCAAGATAGCTATGAGTTTTTAACGCAGTTTATCGATACAGTAAAAGCTGCTGGCTGTGAAGAATTTATTATTCACGCTCGTAAGGCGTGGCTTCAGGGGTTGAGTCCAAAAGAGAACCGCGAAATTCCGCCTTTAGATTATGAGCGCGTGTATCAACTTAAGCGCGATTATCCTGAGTTAAATCTCAGTATCAATGGTGGTGTTAAAACCCTAGAAGAGTGTCAGACACATCTGCAGCATCTCGATGGTGTTATGGTTGGCCGTGAAGCTTACCAAAACCCATATATGCTAGCTGAAGTCGATCAAAAGCTATGTGGCATCGACTCTCCGATACTTAGCCGTGATGACGTGTTAGAAAGATTGCTGCCTTATATTGAAGCTCACCTTAAGCAAGGTGGTCGCCTTAACCATATTTCTCGCCATATTATTGGTCTTTACCAAGGTGAGGTGGGCTCACGCATATGGCGCCGTTATATAAGCGAAAATGCTCACAAACAAGGGGCTGGGATTGAGGTTATCACTCAAGCTCGAGCCGCTATGGACGACATCGTTAGCTTGTAATTATTCAATTTAGTGAAATTCACCAGCGCTTGGTGAGTTTCACTAATATCTTTTATTGTTTGAATTTTACTCATCCACACAAAACTGCCTTTTACGGTTATTCCCCTTTAAAAACATATTGTTATTTGATTTTTGTAAAGTTGGCACACAGCTTGTATTAGTTACTATGTAATTAACTATTATGTAATTAGTTACGATGTAATTAGCTCTTACGTAATTAAGAACCATACAACTAGGTGAAACTCGAAAAGGAATCCATTATGTTTAATTCTACTGTATTGAAAACTGTTAAAGCTTCTCTATTCACAGCTGTACTTCTAGCGGCAAGCACCACTGCTCAGGCTGAAAACTCAATCATTACCGATGTGGCTAACAACATCGAAAAGAATATTTCTTCGCAGATGCAAGAGATGATGAGTAAAGCGCAAACTGAATTAAGTCTGTCTATCCAATCTCAAATGTCTGAAATAATGTTCGATTTAGGCAGTGAGCATGAATTAGTGAATGAGCAGTTAACTGCAACAAACAATGATAAGCCGTTAGTAACAAGTGCTGTCATTAAGGATTAATCATGTGGTTCTTTGCTCAGTTTATAGCATTGCTACTACTGCCAGTGATTAGTTTAGTTATGTTTGCTTGTTTAGTGTGTTCACTAGAGTGGCACAAATTAGAAGATTAGTAGAAAAGGGAGTTTGTTATGGGTGATATTGTTGATCGATTAAAAGATCCACGTTCATTAGTATGTGGTGTGGCAGCGGCAATGGCTGATAAGTTTGATTGGTCTTGCATGTGGACCCGAGTGGTCTGTGCTGTAGCTATATTTTGTAATCCAGCTATGGGGTTGCTTACTTATTTTGTATTAGCTTTAGTGCTACCAAAATGGGAAAAGCCATGTTGATGCCAGTGTATAAAATAGTGAGCAAGAGGAAAATTGAATGAGAGTGCTGACCCCCTCGAAAGGCATCACCATAATTTGTTATCAGCTGCATTGTCATTATCCGGTGACAATACCCATGAAACACGGATGCTAACATTGATAATTAGCATCCGTATCTACTGGATGAAGCAAGCGCATTAAAGCTGAACATATTAAAGCTAAGCGCAATAAATCTTAAACCCTAACCGATTAACGATTTAAAAATGCAGCAAATCGAGCTTTAGCCTCATCACTTGCAAGTCTCGCCTCAAACTCTATAAGCTCTTTTTCCATCTGTATTCGTACAGCATCCTTGTTATAGCGTACCAATTTTTTTGTTGTTTGCAGCGATATAGGCGGCAAGGCCGCTAATTTCTGGGCACGATTAAAAGCAAAATCAAAAATGCTTTCATTGTCGATGATGTCGTTAATTAATCCATAAGACAGTGCTTGTTCGGCATTAAAGCTTTCTCCTAGCATCAACAGCTCGCTTGCTTTTGCTTGCCCTACCACTTGGGGGAGTAACATGCTCGCACCCGCTTCAGGGACGAGAGCCAGTTGCACAAAAGGCAGCTGAAATTTAGCGCTGTTATCGGCATAAACTAAATCGCAATGCAGTAGCATGGTCGTTCCTATACCAACGGCTGCACCGGTTACGGCGGCAACGACAGGTTTTTTAAGTTCTAACAGGCAAAATAGGAAACGAAAAGCTGGGTGTTCAGCACCTAAACCACTATTTTGTAAAAAGTCAGCAACATCATTACCGGAAGTAAAACAATCTGCTTGACCGCGAAACATAAAGGCTCGAATTTCATTGTCCGACTCACCTTGGATAAGGTATTCTGTTAGCTGTGTATACATTTGTAGGTTAAGCGCATTACGCTTATCCGGACGATTAAACGTAATAATACGTACCCCATTATCGTCCCTAACCTGAATCGTGCTCATTCGTTATGTCCTCATTTTACGAATTGGGTTTACATGGAGTTTAAGACATTGAAGCTAATATTCAAACAACTGTTTAACCTTGTTCTTTTGAGCTGTTTGTCGTTTACAACTTATGCGCAAGTGGTACTCGTTGATGGCTATGTACGCGCTATGCCTGCAACCGTACCGAACAGCGCAGCATATATCACTATTGAGAATCATGGTGATGCGACTCGCTTAGTCGCTGTCGATGCTCCCTTTGCTAAAGAAGCGCAATTACACACGCTAATAGAAGAAGATGGCATGATAAAAATGCGTCAAGTTGATGGCTTTGACATAGACTCTCATGGACGCCTCGAACTGTCTGAATCAGGAAATCATATTATGCTAATGGGATTAGTTGCGCCGTTAGTTATCGATTCTAGCGTTGATATGACGCTTAAATTTGCAGATGGAACAAAGCAGAAGATTAGCTTACCCGTTAAGAAACAAGCCAAACCAAGCGATAGTGCTCATCAGCATCATCACCACTAAGGAGCAAGTCAAATGCAAGTGACATGGAAGAAAGTCTTAGCAGCCGTTATTGTTGTTTTTTTGATTGGTTATCTGATTAGTGCCTGGTGGAGTGTTGAGCCTGAACCGATTGAGCAAAACGCATATAACCAGCAGAGTGTTGACAATGTTATTGGTTATGCAACAACGAGCGCATTGATTTTGACTATTGAAGCTTTGTTGGATAAGCCTGGTGGTTGGCTGTCAAATGATGTGACTCCTCCTGCTATTTTTATGGATAACATGCCTGCATTTGAATTTGGAGCCATTGAGCAAACGCGAGATCTTGCGTTGATCATGCGCAAAGAGTTTAGTCGTTCACAGTCACAATCAACGGCTGACAAAGATCTACTAGCGGCGCATTCAAAACTGAATATTGAGCACACAAGTTGGTTAGTCCCTAGTGCTGAGAGTGAGTACCGTGACGCTGTAAAGTTACTCAAGCTTTATCGTGCTCGCATGACGGCTGCTGAAAATCCTGATGCGCAGTTTTATGCTCGCGCCGATAACCTCAATGAGTGGCTTAAAGAGGTGCAAAAGCGTTTAGGCAGTATGTCGCAAAGGTTGTCTGCAAGCGTAGGGCAGGAACGATTAAATACCGATCTATCAGGCGATAGTTCTGCCAGACAATCTACACCTGGCTATGATGCGCAAGAGATCAAAACCAGCTGGTGGGAAATTGATGACGTTTTTTATGAGACTCGTGGTGCCACCTGGGCGTTACTGAATTTCATGAAGGCTATCGAAGTCGATTTTGCCGATGTACTAGAAAAGAAAAATGCTCAAGTTAGTCTGCGTCAGATTATTCGTGAGCTAGAAGAAACACAACAACCTGTTTGGAGCCCAATGATCCTTAATGGTTCTGGATTTGGGGTTGTCGCTAATCACTCTTTAGTGATGGCAAACTACATCTCCCGCGCAAATGCTGCGGTTATCGATCTAACTAACTTATTGACTCAAGGTTAACTATGAAAAAGACGTTATTGGTATGTGCCCTATTAGGTTCATTTGTGGGCACTTCAGCTCAGGCTGCTACTGTTTTAGGTTTTAAAGTCGGTGGCGACTACTGGAAGGCTGATACTAATGGAACTTTTGCTGAGAAGGGTCAACCGCAGCAAGAGTTTAATTATAAAGACTCTTCGCAAGGAAGCATCTGGGTTGCTGTTGAGCATCCAATTCCGCTAGTGCCAAATGTGAAGATTAGACAAAATAGCCTGAGCGCTGATGGCAGTGCGGATGTCACGAATTTTAAGTTTGGTGACCCTATATACACTGGCGTGGTGACTACTGACACTGATTTAAGCAATACCGATTTCGTACTTTACTACGAGATCTTAGATAACGATATCGTTGCGCTTGATTTAGGTGCGGCTTATAAGAAGATGGACGGTAAGTTCCGCGTCAATAACAGTGCTAATAATGGCCGCGAAAACTCTCAAAAAAATATCGATAGCGGCATTGTAATGGGTTATATCGACGCGCAGGTTGGTGTTCCAGGTCTTGGTCTTTATGGTTTTGCTGATGTAATGATGGGCGTTGATGAGTCTAGCGTTTATGATTACTCTGTCGGCCTTGGCTGGAATTTTGATGGTGCAGCATTAGATTACCGTATTCGCGCCGGTTACCGTGACTTTAAGTTTGACGTTAATGGTTTCGATGGCGTAACGGCTGACATGCAGTTTAAAGGTTACTTTGCTGGTGTTGAACTCGTATTCTAATCATTTAGCATTCTAATTCCAGCGATTCTTAATACTAATCACTATTAAGAATTGCACATAAAAAAACCGCCATTTGGCGGTTTTTTTATGTTTAACAAGACGAGTTACTGAGTTTTTACAGGAGCAGTAAGGCCATTGTTAATTGAAGCAACATCATCTTCGTTTAATGTACCAGCCGCTTGCTTAAGCGCTAGAATAGAGTTGATGTAGCCATAACGTGCGTCAGATAGCTTACGCTTTGAGTCATATAGGTTTCGTGTACTGTTCAATACGTCAACAATGGTACGTGTACCGACTTCAAAACCAGCTTCAGTGGCCTGTAGTGCACTCTGTGAAGAGATCACTGATTGCTCGTAAGCACGGATAGAGCTGATAGAAGCGCCGACGTTGTTAAAGTTATTGCGTACATTTTTAACCACTTGACGGTGCGTCTGCTCAAGTTTTGCGCTTGCTTCTACGTATTGGTACTGTGCTTGATTAACTTGTGAAGAGACTTTGAAACCTTCAAAAATAGGAATGCTCAGTGTTACACCAACTGTGCCGTTATCAAACTGGTCACTACCATTCATGGCAGGCTTTTGTTCAATCCCTTTATTGTAACCGGCATTTAAGCTTAGTGATGGCATGTGACCCGCTTTATAAAGCGTGATGGTTTCTTCTGCAATATCTTTTCCGATACGCGTTGTCATCAAGTCAATGCTGTTGGTTTCTGCGATCTTAATCCAATCATTTGAAGATGCTGGTGCAACCGCTGTTGCTGAAAAGCGATTCATATCTAGGATATCGATGCTCTTATGATCAATACCTGTAATTTCACGTAGTGCTTCGTAGCTATTAGCAAGGGTATTTTGGCTTAGGATTTCTTGCGCGTTAGCTAAGTCATACTGAGCCTGTGCTTCGTGTACGTCAGTGATTGCGGTCAAACCTACAGCAAAACGTTGTTTAGTCTGCTCTAGCTGACGTCCAATAGCACGCTTTTCTGCGCCTTGAAACTCATAGTCATCCATAGCGGTTAACACGTCAAAGTAAGCGTTAGTTACACGGATAATAAGGCTTTGTAGCGACGATGCGTAAGCAGAATCTGCTTGAGAAGCGGCTTTTTCGGCTAGGTTTAAGCCTACCCATGCGCTGTGATCGTAAATCACTTGATTAAGCGTTATGCCGCCAACAATACCACTTGAGTCAGCACTCGGGTCATTCCATGCTTTGTCGTAACCTACATTTGCACTGATGGTTGGTAGTAGTGGCGCACGGTTTTCTTCAATCTGTTCATACAAAGCATCACGTTGGGCTTGAGCTTGTAGCACAATTGGATCACTGGTCAATGCTTGTTGATATATTTGTAGAAGGTCATCAGCATTAGCTGCTTGTGCGGTAGCTGCAAGTGTCAGTGCGGCACATAGAGAACGGATCTTGAATTTCATTTGCTGTCCTTTTTAGACAAAATTCTCCATTGAGGAGCGAATTTAACTTGTTATGTTTAGCTTTGCCTTACCTATAAAACTAAAAGTAAGACGGTTTGCGCTTCCCGACGCTTCCCAATACATCTAAACTTAGTGGTTAAATAGTAAAAACCTACAAATTCTAAGTCAACTCAGAAGTGTAACAGTTTTTAATCGTTATGATTAGTACTGCTTTCATCATAGTATTAATTTTTTTGTTTGAATTTATTGTGGCATAAATACCTTTATAAACAAGTATGTTTAGGATGAAAAATGAACAGTACCTTTAATCGCAACGACGTAGAGCTTCTCAGTAAGAAAACCTTGTATAAAGGTTTCTTTAAAATGGATGAATATCGCTTTAAACACCGCTTGTTTGCCGGGGGCTGGAGCGCTGAGGTGTCACGTGAAGTGTTTGAGCGTGGTCATGCGGTAGTGGTGCTACCTTACGACCCCATTACCGACCAAGTGGTATTAATCGAACAGATCCGAATTCCGGTACTTGAATGTGCTAAATCACCTTGGTTATTTGAGCTGGTGGCCGGGATGATTGATAGCGGTCAAACATCAATGGATATAGCGCATCGAGAGTTAAAAGAAGAAACCGGATTAACCGCTCAGAGTATGAGCAAGGTTAATGAATACTTTTCAAGTCCGGGTGGAACGAGCGAGCGTTTTGACTTTTATTGGGCTAAAGTGTGCGCCGCAGATGCGACGGGGCTTCACGGTCTAGATGAAGAGCATGAAGATATTCGGGTGCATGTTGTCAGTCGCGAGCAAGCGTATAACATGGTGGTAGAGGGACGAATAGATAACGCCTCTACGGTAATAGGTTTGCTCTGGTTGCAACTTAATTATCAAACAATCACCAAATAATCCACTAAACAAGTCGATTAACGATAAACCGCCGTATTAAAGCAATTAACGAGAAAGTGTTGGAATGTAGTCGTGTCAAATATCGTCTTTGCAAAAAATAAAAAATATCAGCCTAATGTCAGTCAGTTTTTGGCGCTTTGTGGGCGTAACTATATGCACATTCAGCGCTGGCTAACCCTTGAACCGTCAGAGGGCATGCAATGGCGGGTAAAAGGCGAGTTTGGTCAGCTCGATGTTTGCTTGCTAGAAAATACCAAATACACTCAATTGGTACAGATCTCCCGCTGCATCGGTAACCATCAGCTGATCTCAACGCCTAAAGTTTCTGTGCGCATTTACCATGATGCTAAATTAGCAGAAGTGTTAACTAGTCAACAGATTTACCAATTGCGACCAGTGTATGATTATCCAAATATGCATATGCATCATCGGGATGAAAAGTACCAAGTCAATGCTTTTCTAGAAGAGTTATTGAAGATTGATAACTTAACTAAATTTGTCAGTTGATCTAATTATTGGGTAACTAATTTGCTAAAGACGGCTATCTCTTATTCAATTACTGAAGCTAAGAGTGTGAGAATCGTGCAAGTCACAGATCCTCACCTGTTTGCCGATCCCGAAGCTCAGCTACTCGGCGTTAATACTGCTCAAAGTCTTGGGGCAGTACTTAATACTATCTCAGCTGTAAACTATCCTGCCGACTTCATGCTGGCAACCGGTGACATTAGTCAAGATTACTCCAATGAGTCGTATCACAATTTTGTCGATGCTATTTCTCCTTTAGGGCTCCCTTGCCATTATCTTCCCGGTAATCATGATGATCCACGGATCATGAATCTACATATGCAAGGGCCTAAAGTATTTGGTCAAAAGCGTATTTTGGCTGGAAATTGGCAGATCCTTATGTTGGACTCGACGGTAAGAGGGCGCCCTGGTGGCCATATGTCCACTGCCGAGTTAGGCTTGATTGATAGCGCGATAGCGGCTGAGCCTGAACGTCATACTTTACTTGTTATGCATCACAATCCGGTTCTTGCTGGCTGCACCTGGCTTGACCAACACTGTATGGATAATGGCAGCGACTTCATTGAAAGAGTTGTCCAGTATCCTCAAGTAAAAGGTTTGTTGTGGGGGCACATTCATCAAACTATCGATACTGAGCATAAAGGTCCTCATGGTGCCGTTAAACTGATGGCAACCCCATCGACCTGCATCCAGTTTAAGCCCAAGTCTCCATACTTTGCCCTTGATGCACTGCAACCGGGATACCGTTTGCTGGAGCTTAAATCCGATGGTAGCATTCTGACTAATGTTTACCGGGTACCTGGCGAAACATTTTCACCCGATAAAGATGCTGGCGGTTATTAGATAAGAAAAACCGCAGTGTGAGGAAGTATGCTGCTATATATACATGGATTTAATAGTTCTCCCCTTTCTGACAAAGGTGTGGTTACCGCGCGTTTTATTGCGCAACATCACCCCAAGCTGAATTTTCAACAGCCGCAACTGCCCAGCGAACCGCTAGAAGCGATGGCACTTTTGATCGATATTATTGAAAAAGCCAAAGCTGAGGGAGAGTCTCTAACCTATATTGGCTCTTCGTTAGGCGGATATTTCGCAAGTTATTTGGCAGAAACTTACGGTGGACGCGCAGTTTTAATTAATCCTGCGGTAAAACCGTTCGAACTGTTTGATGAATTCATTGGCACTCAGTACAATCCCTATACGGATGAGACCTACCAAGTCGTTGCTGAACATAAGCAAGACGTCGCGCGTTACAATACGCCCGCAATATTAAATCCAGATCGCTTTTATGTGCTGTTACAGACAGGCGATGAAGTGCTCGACTATAAACAGGCCGTGCAGAAATATCACTGCTGTAAGCTCTTAATAGAACCGGATGGGGACCATAGCTTTATTGGTTATGAGGCCCAGCTTGCTTCTATCTGTGAATATCTGTTTTCTTGACAAATAGACCCGTAGGGCCGCAACATGGCCTGAATAACATAAAAATATGTGTGCCATGACAAACCAATACACCTCAGATGCTATTGAAGTCCTAAATGGACTCGACCCTGTAAAACGTCGCCCCGGTATGTATACCGATACTTCGCGCCCGAACCATTTAGGACAGGAAGTCATAGATAATAGTGTCGACGAGGCATTAGCTGGGCATGCCAGCCGTATCGACGTTATTTTGCATGCCGACAATTCCCTGGAAGTCACCGATGACGGCCGTGGTATGCCTGTTGATATTCATCCTGAAGAAGGGATCCCAGGCGTTGAGCTGATTTTAACTAAGCTGCACGCGGGCGGTAAGTTCTCCAATAAAAACTATCAGTTTTCAGGGGGTCTCCACGGTGTGGGGATCTCAGTGGTAAACGCGCTTTCAAGTCGCGTCGAAATAACCGTGAGACGTAATGCTGAAGTCTATGAGATGGCATTTGAGCACGGTGAAAAAGTTGAAGATTTACATGTAACGGGTACCTGTGGTCGTCGTAATACCGGTACCAGTGTTCATTTTTGGCCAGATCCTAGCTACTTTGACTCTGGCAATTTTTCGATTTCCAAGCTGACTTATTTACTTAAAGCCAAAGCGGTACTGTGTCCCGGACTGCGGATTAAGTTTGTTAATAAGCAAACTAATGAAACCCAAGAGTGGTTTTATGAAAGCGGCTTAGAAGATTACTTAAAATCGTCTATCAATGGCGTGCCTACACTGCCTGAAGTGCCATTTGTCGGTAGCTTTGCTGGTAATTTAGAGGCTGCAGATTGGGCGATTACATGGTTACCTGAAGGTGGTGACTACCTAAATGAAAGTTACGTAAACCTTATTCCAACCCCACTTGGCGGTACGCACGTAAACGGCTTTAGGCAAGGTTTGCTTGAGTCTATGCGTGAGTTTTGTGAGTTTCGTAACTTGATGCCGCGTGGCATTAAGCTAACTCCTGAAGATATTTGGGATCGAAGCACCTTTATTTTATCAATTAAGATGCAAGATCCGCAGTTTGCCGGTCAAACCAAAGAGAAACTGTCTAGCAGGCAGTGTGCGGCGTTTGTATCGGGTATCGTACGCGATGCATTTAGCCTCTGGCTAAACACCAATACAGAGCAAGCAGAAGCCTTGGCTGACATGTGTATTAATAATGCACAAAAGCGATTGAAAGCGGCAAAGAAGGTGGCGCGTAAGCGTATTACTTCAGGCCCAGCTTTGCCGGGTAAGTTAACGGACTGTAGTGGCCAAGACCCAATGCGCGGCGAGCTGTTCCTGGTGGAAGGTGACTCTGCGGGCGGTAGTGCAAAACAGGCCCGTGATCGTGAGTTTCAAGCGATTATGCCGCTACGTGGTAAGATCTTAAATACCTGGGAAGTCGATGCTTCACAAGTATTAGCCTCGCAAGAAGTACATGATATTTCGGTGGCGATTGGTTGTGACCCAGATAGTGCGGATATCTCAGAGTTGAGATATGGTAAAATCTGTATCCTTGCTGATGCGGACTCGGATGGTCTGCATATTGCCACACTGTTGTGCGCGCTCTTTATGAAGCACTATCGAGTGTTGGTGGAGCTGGGACATATTTATGTGGCTATGCCACCACTGTTTCGTGTCGATATCGGCAAAGATGTATTTTATGCCCTCGATGAGGCGGAAAAAAACGGTATTCTTGATAGAATTACCGCAGAAAAACGGAAAGGAAAAGTCCAAGTTACACGATTCAAGGGATTGGGTGAGATGAATCCGCTGCAATTACGTGAAACCACTATGGACCCAAATACGCGTCGATTAGTGCAATTAACCATAGATGATGCCGATGACACAATGGCACTTATGGATATGCTTTTAGCCAAGAAACGCTCTGGAGACAGAAAGACTTGGTTAGAGACTAAGGGTGATCTTGCCCTGCTCTAATCGGTAGTTTGTGATTTTAATCAGACAAAAGAATAATAATGACGTTTGAAAACTATCGAAATCAAATAGCTGTTGGGATGTCGCTGCTTTGCGCTCACTTTATTTTTAGCTGTAGTGCCTTAGCGGCCGATCCAGTGATGATCACTGTATCAAAAGGCTTTGGTTTAACCTTATACGCCTCCAATTTTGGTGATGCTAAGCAGTTGGCGATAGGCGACAAAGGCACTTTGTTTGTCGGCTCTTATCGAGACGGTACTATTACCGCTTTGGTTGATGCCGATAACGACGGGCGTGTAGACAAACGTTATACGATAGCGAAAGGCTTAGATTATCCTGAGGCGATCGCATTTCATAACGGTGCGTTATATGTCGCTGAACAGAGACGTATTTTACGCTTCAATCAAATCGAGTCTCGACTAAAAAGGCCGGGACGTCCGAAAGAAGTTTACGACCGCTTGCCGGGCAATAGTAAGAAAAGCCGCCGTGCCATGCAATTTGGCCCAGATGGGCTGTTATATATTGCTATTGGAGCCCCCTGTAATGTGTGCGAATCAGAAGCGCCCTACAGCAGTATTATGGCGATAGATATTGAAACTGGTGCGAGTGAGCAAATCGTTACGGGTGTTAGAAAGGTACTTGCCTTTGATTGGTCTGTTGAAGATAAGCAGCTTTGGTTCGCTGATAATGGTCGTGACTGGATGGGGGATAACCTACCACCGGATGAGATTAATAAAGTTGAACGCAAAGGAAGTCATTTTGGCTTCCCATATATTCATGCTACCGACATTATAGAGCCCGCATATGATAAGCCTAAAAACTTAAAAGTGGTTGCGCCAAATTACGAGTTACCCGCTCATGTTGGCGCTAAGGGGCTGCATTTCTATCGTGGTACACAGTTCCCTGAACGTTTTCATAATCAGATGTTTGTTGCCGAAAATGGTTCTTGGAACCGTTCAAGTAAAGTGGGCTATCAAGTGGTTATGTTAGAGATTAACGATGGCCAAGTTAGCAAAAGAAGCACTGTAGTGAGTTTTTTAGACGGAGAGTTTCCCGTCGCTAGACCATATTCATTGGTCACTGCACCCGATGGTGCTATGTATATTTCTGATGATCTAAAGGGCAATATTTACCGTTTGTTCTATAGAGACTCAGCAAAAAATCAGTCACAGGATAATGATTAATGAGTGATGCGATAGATTTAAGCCTTGATGGCGTTGAGCAAATGCCTCTACGCCGCTTCACGGAAGAGGCATATCTGAACTATTCCATGTATGTCATCATGGATCGTGCATTGCCACATATTGGCGATGGACTTAAACCCGTTCAAAGACGCATTATCTATGCAATGAGTGAGCTTGGCTTATCGGCTCAATCTAAGCATAAGAAGTCAGCTCGTACAGTCGGTGACGTTTTAGGTAAATATCACCCTCATGGTGATAGTGCTTGTTATGAAGCGATGGTATTGATGGCGCAGCCTTTCTCGTACCGTTATCCGTTGGTTGATGGTCAAGGTAACTGGGGGGCGCCCGATGATCCTAAGTCATTTGCGGCGATGCGTTATACCGAAGCGAGACTGTCAAAGTTTTCAGAAGTATTACTCAGTGAGCTAGGACAGGGTACGGTTGATTGGGGCGTTAACTTTGACGGCACCATGAAAGAGCCACTGGTTTTGCCTGCACGCTTACCGCATATCTTACTTAATGGTATTACTGGTATTGCCGTTGGTATGGCAACTGACGTTCCACCGCATAACGCCAAAGAGTTGGTGGGCGCGTGTGTAGAGCTACTAGATAACCCCAAAGCCGATTTAGCGCGCTTGATGGAGTTTGTACCAGGGCCTGATTATCCGACCGAAGCTGAAATTATTACGCCTGCTGCCGATATCGCTAAAATTTACCAGACGGGTCGAGGCTCGATTAAGGCTCGCGCTGTTTATACGGTAGAAAATGGTGAAGTCGTTATTACCGCCTTGCCTCACCAAGCGGGTAGTGGCAAGATTTTAGAGCAAATAGCGGCGCAAATGCAGGCTAAAAAGCTACCTATGGTGACGGATCTACGTGATGAATCTGATCATGAGAATCCTGTTCGTCTTATCATAGTGCCACGTTCTAATCGTGTTGATTGCGATCAGATGATGGCACATCTGTTTGCCACCACCGATCTGCAGAAAAGCTTTAGAGTTAACCTTAACGTACTAGGGCTAAATGGTCGTCCGCAAGTTAAAGGCTTGCTAGAGCTATTAACTGAATGGCTCACATTTAGAATGACGACGGTTAAACGCCGTTTAGAATATCGATTAGATAAAATTTTAGCGAGATTACATATTCTAGATGCTTTGATGATTGCATTTTTGAATATCGACGAAGTGATTGAGATTATTCGTTATAACGATGATCCTAAAGCTGAATTGATCTCTCGATTTGATTTATCAGATAAGCAAGCCGATGCTATTTTAGATTTGAAATTGCGTCACTTAGCAAAGCTTGAAGAGTTTAAGATTAAGGGTGAGCAGAGCGAGCTTGAAGAGGAACGTGACAAGTTACAATTATTGTTAAGCTCTGAGCGTCGAATGAAGACGTTGATCAAGAAAGAACTTATCAGAGACGGTGAAGATTACGGTGATGAGCGTCGTTCGCCACTCGTTGAGCGTACAGAGTCTAAAGCGCTAACTCAGCAAGAGTTGGTCGCAGTAGAATCTGTTACGGTTGTGCTGTCTGAGAAAGGTTGGGTGCGCTGTGCTAAAGGCCATGATGTTGATGGTCAGACTTTATCTTACAAAGCAGGCGATAGCTTCTTACGCTCTGCTCAAGGGCGCAGTAATCAACCGAGCGTGTTTATTGACACATCTGGTAGGGCATTTGCCACCGAAACCCATACCTTGCCGTCAGCACGATCTCAGGGGGAACCTATTACAACTAGGTTTAATTTAGCCCCTGGAGCGACCATGGAGCATTTGCTTCTGTCTGATGAGGAGCAATGCTACTTATTAGCGTCTGATGCGGGTTACGGCTTTATCTGTGCCAACAAAGACATGGTGTCGCGTAATAAGGCGGGCAAGGCGCTGCTGAGCTTGCCAGCTAATGCTAAGGTGTTGTTGCCACAGAAGGTGGATAAGTCAAAGGCACAGTCGATATTAGCGATTACCAATGAGGGCCGTATGTTACTGTTCTCACTTGATGCGCTACCTCAGCTTTCTAAAGGTAAAGGCAATAAGATCATCGGCATCCCTGGCGAACGAGCTAAGAGCCGTGAAGAACTGCTATTGCATTTGAATGTGATCCCAGAAGATACTGCGGTTACCCTGTGGGCTGGTAAGCGCAAGCTAACCTTAAAGCCGAGTGACTTGGAGCATTATCGTGGTGAGCGTGGCCGCCGTGGTGCTAAGTTACCGCGTGGCTTGCAACGTGTTGATAGCGTAGAGCTAGGAGACGGAGAGCCTGTAATTTAGGGTTTATTTATCTAGCCGTTAAACAAAAAATGCAGCCCATTGGCTGCATTTTTTATGAATCGTGTTTATGCGACTTCGTAGAAATTCGGTTCGATATCAACTTGTCGTTGGATGATCTGCGTCGCCATCTTGGTACATTTCCCACATTGATCAGCCACACCAAGACGCCTTTTAACGTCAGCTAAAGAAGAATCACCTTGGCTAACAGCTTCTTTAATCTGGGTATCAGTGATTGCATGGCAAAGACAAACGTACATGGAATATCATCTCTAAATCGAACATGGCCCGAAGTATAAATGGAAATGATTCTCAATGCTAATAACGACTAGATATAGATATTGGTCATTTCATCTAAGCCAGTTATTAAAAAGCGTGCTTAGCTCACATTATTGTTATGGTTGCCGTATTGCTCATATTTTGTGCGCCACTGGACGTTAATTAGTAACCACGCTCAAAGTGCACTCTATGGGAAAGCTGTTCGCCGTTTATCCACTTGTGGAAGTTTTTGCTAAAAATCTCTACCACCTGCTCAGGAAAGCTAGGCGCCGCAATATGCGGTGTAATGATAACATTGTCCAGGGACCAAATTGGATGCTCTTCAGGCAGAGGCTCTTGATTAAATACATCGAGAATCGCCTGTTGCTCAGGGTGCGAAATTAACTGTTGATAGAGCGCGTCTAAATCCAGTACATCTCCGCGACCTAGGTTAAATAGCACGACCTCTTCTTTGAGGAGCGACAGGGTATGCTTGTCTAGTGCGCCTCGTGTTTCAGGTGTGCTGGGGAGGATACTCGCAACCGCATCGGCTTGGGGTAAATAACGGCTAAGGTTGGCTAAAGTATCAACTTCATCAAAGCTTTTAGTGGGTTTAGCTCCACGGTTAATGCCAATAACATGCATACCAAAGTGCTTGGCTGTTTGAGCAATATGCTTGGCAATTGAGCCAGTACCTAGTAACAGTAATGTTTGTCCTTGTAGGGTTTTAAAACTGCCAGGTAACCAGATTTTCTGCTCCTGTTGGGTCTTATACTTACGATGCTGCCTTTGGTAGGCCAGCAGGTAACCAAACAGATACTCACTCATTAGTGGTCCGAAAATGCCTCTCACATTGGTGAGCTCATAGTCTTTTCTTTGCCTAGGTTTGACCAGGGCGTCGACCCCCGCGAAAGTCGATTGCATCCATTTTAAATTGGCAGCATGAGGTAGCAGCGGAGCGGCCAATTGTGGTTCAGCTAACCAGATATCGGCATTAAAAATACTTTTAGGATCATCATCTAAAATGAGCGTGTTAGGAAGATGGCACGAATTTAATAGTTGGCGATAACGCTCATTTTCTCTGGTAAGCAATAGTAGCTTGTGTCCCATACTAACTCCCTATATTCTACATTTATCTTTGTTTTAACTTGCTTGGCCAATGTCTAATCTAATATCTAATGCTATTGAATTTCTTAACTATTTAGGCGGATTCATCACCCCTTGGCTAGCTGAAGTTTCAACGGCAATTATCGCTTGCTGTCTGGTCGTGTTTGGCGCTGATATTAATCGTTTTTTACGTCGATATTTTGCGGGGCGCTCGTTTTTGCTACGCACACTTATTTTTGTGATTGTGAATGCATTTGGCTATGGTTTGATTATCATCAATTTAAGCCCATTGTTAGCGCAATATATGGCCAAAATACCCTTACACTGGTTATTTGTTTTGCTTGTGACCATTTTCTTCGCTATAGGTAGCTGGGCACAACGCAATAGACAAGTTTAAGTTGTTAATTTTAGTGTAGTTTATTTTTTTTACTTTGTGCAAATCAGCGAATGTCTCGCTTGCCAGAGCCGCTATTTTTTCGCTAGATGAGTCAGTGCTCGGTCTGGGTAATTAGTGAATATCCCATCGACCCCCATTCGCTTTAGCATGTCGAGATCGTCAAGATTATCTACAGTATAAACATACACCTTGGCACCTCGCTTATGGGCATCATCAACCATCTCTTGGGTCGTAAAACTTAACCCTAAATGGATTGAATAGGCATGGAGTTGACTGACGATATGAGCGAGCTCGAGTGGCACACCTTCGATTAACGGTGCAACTAACGCATCTGGAAATTGCTGTTTAAAGCTCGCTAGAAACGGATGATTAAACGATGAGATCAATAGCTTGTCAGCGTCATACTTAAGTTCACTAAGAAGTTTTGGGTAGAGAGCCATAAATGCTTCTAGGCAAGCTAGTCCCTTTAGTTCAATGTTGACTAAGGTATTGTGGGGGTTAAGCAAGCTTAACACTTGGATTAAGCTTGGAATTGATTCACCATCAATGGTCACTAAGCTTAACGCCTCCTTAGTGAATTGTTCAATAAGACCCGTCCCTGAGCTTTTCGGCTCTAGGCGCCTATCATGAAATACATACAGCTCATCTTCGACTAAGTGGATATCAAGCTCTACAGCCTTTGCACCTAATTCAACGGCTTTGGCAAAAGCTGCAAGACTATTTTCAGCCACATAACCGCTGGCGCCGCGGTGAGCAAATATCATCATAACGAGTTCTCAATAATCTTGTGTTTAGGTTCTTAACAAGCTTTGTACGTCCTTACTCTGGGTAGGGGACAGATGTACTTCAAGCTGCGGATAAGCAAGCTCTAGGTCGTTCTCTCGTAACTTCTTGCTAATCTGCTTGTGGAGTTTATGTCTTAATGGCCAGCGTGCACCCATGTCTTTAGCATAAGCTCGAACTTCAAAGTCTTGGGTGTGTTGGCCAAATCCTGCAAACCAAACTTCAGGTTCAGGTGAAAGCAGTGCATCATCACATTCTTGTACCGCTTGATAAAGTGCCGCTTCAACACGCGCAGGATCGGAGTCTCGTGCAACAGAAACATAAACAATAACGCGTGTAATCGGGTCTGATAGAGACCAATTAATCAATTGTTCAGTAATAAAGGCCTTGTTGGGCACGATGATCTCTTTGCGATCCCAATCGACGATCGTCGTCGCTCGAATTTGAATTTTACTCACTGTACCGGTTAAATCACGAATGGTGACTGTGTCGCCTATTCGCACAGGCTTTTCAAATAGAATAATCAAACCTGAGATAAAGTTTGCAAAGATCTCTTGCAGACCAAAACCTAAACCAACCGACAGTGCCGCCACTAACCATTGCAGTTTCGACCATTCCATCCCTAAGGTTGAAAAGCCACTGAGTACACCAAATAATATGACTAAATAACGGCTTACAGTCGTTAGAGCAAAACCCGTGCCCTGACTGAGATCTAACCTCTGTAGAATGGTTAGCTCAATAAGGCCAGGTAGATTAGTTGCTATCATCATCGAAAAACCGACGATTATTAGCGATAGCAGCAGGGACTTAAGGGTGATTGGGATCTGTTGCTCAATACCATTAATCGTGGTGTTGCTAGACCATAAGGTGACGCCATCAAGTAGTGAGAACAGTGCGGTATGAGTTTGGGTCCAGAGACCAACAATACTGGCAAGAAACGCGAGTAGTAACAATGAGCGTACTAGCCCTAAAGACTGACTAGAGATGGTTTCCAGATCGACCGTCGGTTCTTCATAGGTATCGACTTGTTCACTCACACCGACATCACCTTTTTCACGTTGCGCGAGTACTTCTGCACGTTTGGCTTTGGCGCGATCGAAGGCGATACGACGA
Source organism: Shewanella sp. 0m-8 (assembly GCF_052977265.1). Lineage (NCBI taxonomy): Bacteria > Pseudomonadati > Pseudomonadota > Gammaproteobacteria > Alteromonadales > Shewanellaceae > Shewanella > Shewanella sp. 0m-8. The sequence goes on from NZ_JBRIMB010000032.1 coordinate 44,770, forward strand.
CGTTCAATTAACATCCAACGCTTAATGAGATGGTAAAGCAGTAGGAAACCAAGGCCAAAAATTAATGATAGCTGCAACTGCAGGAACATCTGGAATGCAGTGTAGTAATAGCCCTGAAATGCTAGAACTGCACAGGCAAGCGGCATAATGATTAACATGGCCCACAAGAGTTTTTGAATGAGCTTTTTGTTTTTGCTGTGTTCGGGAGTGGTTTGTTTGTTCGATAGGCTGAGCATATCTTTGTAAAACCAAAACAGCATTAAACAGAAAATGATAAATGCACCACGGCCTAGGCTGTTTCGAACCAATGAAGTATCGATGATCTCAGTAAAGGCCATGATGGCAAAAAATGGGGTAGCCATAATGGTGAACTGTCTGAAGCGTTCTTGTCCCGATCTTACAATGCTTTTAGGGGCTTTAAAGTGATTGATCAATAAGCCTCTGTCTAGGGCTAGTAGATACACAAATCGATAAAGTTGATACAAGATCCCAAGGGCCATGATCCCCATGCCAATTGCGGAGACGAAATTATGGCTAGAAAGGTGGAAAATGCCACCTGCTAGTACTATTGGTAGCGGTTTTAATAGGCTATAGAAAAATGAGTTAACCAATACATGGAAGGTGTAAATAAACTTATCTTGGGTAACGTTACCCACAAAAGCGAGTTCGCGGCGCATGGCGGATTTAAACTTAGGGGTTAAGATATCCTGAGCGACAAGGCTAACGACAAATAGGATCAGCCACCAAGACCAAAGCGAGCTTTGATCGTTAAAAGAGCTTTGCATCTGATTCCAAGGTGCTTGTTGCAGCATCCATTGGATACTTTGATGCAAGTCGGTGATCCACAGACCTCCAATACTGTTTGCATTGGGGACCCAGAATAGATGTTCATTTAAGGTGCTTTTTAGTGTGAGATATTGCTGATTAAGTTGCTCATAGCTAACTCTAAGATCGGCCAGTTCACTTAAATATTGGTCATAACTTTGCAGCAACTGCTGCAATAACATGCCTTGAGACGATAACAGTTTGGCTTGCAATGAGTTATCGGCGCCAATATCTATCACTTGCTGACTATTAAGAGTTTGCGCTTGTTCTACCTGATATCGAGCAAGTCGAGTATTGGCAATTTCGTTCTGTACAGGATCCTGATTTGGCGGCTTAGGCAGTGCTTGAAGCATCTGTAAGAAACGCTCACCAAAGGCGGAGTTGAGCTTAATCCAGCCAATCTGCTGTTGAATAGTGGTTAGCTGTATGGCTTGCGCTTGATACAGGGCTTCGGCTTGTTCTTGTTGACTCAGTGCTAGGCTTATCTTGTGATTCAGTTTTTTTAAACTTTCGCCATAAAGCAAGTTACTGTCACTGAGCTCTTGGGCTACGGGGTCGTGGTCTTTACCACTGGGTAAAAGACTGCCAGCAATGGTCGCTTCAGTGCGAGCTTGCCTCTGTAGCACGATTTGTTGATTCAAGCGTTCGATCAAAAGTTCTTGCTGAGCGAGTTGCTCACGTACCAACTTTAACTGTAACTGATTAAGGTCTATCTCTTTTTGGCTGCTTGCGAGTAATGCTTCTAAGGTCTTAACATGTTGTTGGTACAGTTCGCCCTGAGCCGTCAAAATTTGGTTATTAATCGTTTGTTCTTTAGCTATGCGGATTTTTTTGTGCTTTTGCAGCGCAGCTCTAGCTTTTACCAATGCATCTGGGAGTTCATTATGGGATTTAATCAGTGCATTGATTTTTTGACTAAGGCTTATTTCTACTTCTTTCAATTCCGACAAGCGTAGGTATGCGAGTGATGCTTGTTGGTTAATATCTTTTTGATTTGATGATGTGAGTGGCTTCTGTGCATCTTTTATTTGATTGAGCAGGTTTTGTTTATGCTTATCAAAATTTTGCAGTAGTTCACGGGCACTATTTTCAGTGAAGACAAGATCGTTAATTTTATCCTGTAATAGGCTCAATTGTTCTTGTGGCGTCGACTCGCTACTAGAGGGAGACAGGCCAAGGCGTTTCTCTATTTGGAGTGGGGAGTTCGCATTAGCGGATAAGGCGAATAAGCACAGAAAGAGTAATAAAAAACGATGCATGATAAGAGTACGAACAAGGCAAAAAGGACTTGCTCATAGTAGCCAAGTTATCGTGATAAATAAATCGCTCTATGTACTCTTTTTTGCTCGGTTTGATCTGTGACTTTGTTGGGTTTCAAATAAGGCCGTCGCGACGACTAGCATTCCACCAATAATCGTTTTCATTGCTAAGTCTTCACCAAGCACGAATAAAGCCAGCATGGCGCCGTAAAAAGGTTGCAGGCATGAGACTAATCCTACCGTTTTAGCGCTGAGTAATCTTAATGCTGAAGTAAATAGCGCATGAGGGGCAGCGGTAAACACTACGCCTAATAAAATAATTAACCACCATACATTTTGCTCTATGGTATTAAGCTCGACACTTAACCATGGAGCCAGAAAGAATACAGCAACTGAGGTCTGATAGAACATGGCTTGCTGGCCGCTATAGGCGGTAAAGTATCGCTTATGTAATAGATTGCGGGCTGTAAATAGTGCCGCAGATAAAATACCGATAGCAATACCTAAAGTCACCTCGTTACCTAGACTCGCCTCCGGGATCAGTAAAGACACACCAATTAATACCACCACGCCACTGACAACATCAGCCAGTTTAAGCTTTGTTTTGGTAACGATAGGCTCAACCAGTACGGTCATAACCGGATAAGTAAAAAAGGCAATCATGCCTATGGCAACCGATGATAGCTGCATAGAGGCAAAATAGGTGACCCAGTGCAAACTAACAAGAATGCCTAGACCTATGGCAATAAAGTAGTCTTTACCAGCATTGAGTGACAGGCGTTGTTTACTGAGCTTTACGATTAAGGCTAATACGGTGGCAGCGACAACGCAGCGTAGCAGGGTGATATCGAGTGCGCTAAGAGGGATAAGCTTTGAAAACAGCGCGGTGCCGCCGAAAAGTAGCACCGCGAAGTGAAGTTCTAACAGCCCTGTTTTTTTATTGTCCATTCATACCTTAGAGATTAGTCTTCGATTTTTGCAAAAGCTTGACCCATACGTGTTACGCTTTTTGGTTCTACTCCAGTAGCAAATTCATCGAGGGCATCTTTAGCGAATAACATCACTACAGTGCTACCTAGCTTAAAGCGGCCCATTTCAGCGCCTTTATCAAGCGTCAATGCATTAGGGCCTTCAGTTGGGTAATCCCAAGTGAATACTTTTTTGCCTGTTGGTGGTGTGACTGTACCTGCCCAAACTGTTTCAATGCTTGCCACAATTGTAGCGCCAACTAATACCATGGCCATAGGGCCGATTTCAGTTTCGAAAATAGCGACAACACGCTCGTTACGTGCAAATAAACCGGGCACGTTTTCAGCTGTTAATGGATTAACAGAGAAGAGTTCACCAGGAACATAAGTCATCTTAGACAAGGTGCCTTTAATTGGCATGTGAATGCGATGATAGTCTTTTGGTGCAAGGTAAATTGTGGCAAAGTCGCCGCCTTCAAAACGCTTAGCATCATCAGCCTGATCACCTAGCAATGCAAGTGAAGAATAATCATGTCCTTTGGCCTGAAAAATACGTCCTTCTTTAATCGGGCCGAGTTGGCTAACTGCGCCATCTACAGGGTGAACGATATAATCATTGTCATCACATAATGGACGAATCCCTGGTTTTAATGCGCGAGTAAAGAAGTCATTAAAACTTGCATAAGCAGTGGCTTCTGGCTGCGCGGCTTCACTCATATCAATTTTATACTGCTTGATAAACCAGTTAATAGCGGCTGTCGTCACTGACCCCATTTCTGCAGCGGCAAGTTTGCCTACAAGGCGAGAAAGCAAATGCTTTGGCATCATGTACTGCAGGGCAATTTTAACTTTATCCAATTTCAATATCCTTTAATCTTTCACCTATTTTGAGGTGCTATCTGTTTTTAATAAAGCGGGTGGGCCATTTTCACAAGTGGGCTGCGTTAAGTGCAGCGTCACTCAAGTTTGCCATCGTACCGCTTTATCTATTTTGATTTGACAGTTATCGAGTCGTTATTATTCGTCTGGACCCGCTCTAAAATGACGGGCATGTCTTTGCTCGTCTAAGCTAGCAATAATACGGTGGTAGTTATTGTATCTGTCTTCGGTGATCTCACCGGCTTTAAAAGCTTCGGTAATTGAGCAACCAGGATCATTTAAGTGTTTGCAGTCTCTAAATTTGCAAGTGCCTAAATAGTCTCTAAATTCAATAAAGCACCAGCCCACTCTGTCTGCAGGTAAGTGCCAGAGCGCGAATTCTCGCACACCTGGTGAGTCAATTAAATCTCCGCCAGTTGCAATATGCAGGAGTTTAGCTGTGGTGGTTGTGTGTTGACCTAAGCCAGAGTTTTGAGAAATATCTCCGGTGATTAGTTCTGCATCCGGCATCATGGCATTAATCATTGAAGATTTACCGACACCCGATTGCCCCACAAAGACACTGACTTTGCCATCCATTAACGCGTGTAGCTGCTCTACACCTTCACCGGTTATGCTGCTTACGCGGTAAATCTGGTATCCAATGGCTTTGTAGCGTTCAAGTGCAGCATCGATTTCAGGCGCTTCTTCAGGCGTAATTAAGTCAACTTTATTTAAGATGATGACAGGTTGGATGCCTGTGTCTTCAGCTGCAACTAAATAACGGTCGATGATTTGGGTAGTAAACGCCGGCTGTGTAGAGGTGACAATCAAAATCTGATCGATATTTGATGCAATGATTTTCACGCCATCATAAAGATCCGGGCGTGATAACAGCGAATGTCTTGGATGAACTGCCTCTACAATGCCTTCGATACGGCTAGCGCCCGACTCACTGGTCAAGGCTAAACGAACGATAACTTTATCACCAGTGACCAGACTTTTAATATTGCGTCGAATATTACAGCGAGCAAGATGTCCTCCGTCGGTCTCAACGTCAGCGTGCTGACCGAAACGGGAAATAATGGTGCCTTGCTGCTCAGGGCCTAACGTACTGTCTTGTAAGTCAGTCGTTTCGCCTGCGTCGTGGCTCTGTAATTTCTTTTTTTGGTTGGTCCGCATTCTGCGTAATTGACCATGGCTTAGCGGTTTCTTTTTGCTCACGTATTAGTCTTCAATGATAAAGGTGATTTTGTGTTGCTTAAAAAAGCAGTATGATACACGGTCTAAAACAAAAAAGCCTGAATTTAGGCTAACAGGAATAACAGGTCGCTTTATGGCTATAGATGAAAACAATCTGATTTGGGTCGATTTGGAAATGACAGGGCTAGAGCCTGACGTTGACAGAATTATTGAAATTGCCACAATAGTGACAGATAAAGAGCTCAACATTATCGCGCAAGGGCCTGTTTTTGCTATCCATCAGTCAGATGAACAGCTTGCTTTGATGGATGACTGGAACCAGAAACATCATGGTGAGTCTGGCCTTGTGGACCGCGTAAAAGCGAGTACTGTTAATGAAGAGCAGGCTATTGCAGAGACTATTGCCTTCTTATCGCAATATGTACCCGCAGGTGTTTCACCTATGTGCGGTAACAGTATTGGTCAAGATCGCCGCTTCCTAAATCGTTATATGCCAGCTTTAGAAGATTACTTTCACTATCGCAATATCGATGTGAGTACAATTAAAGAGCTAGTTCGTCGCTGGGAACCAACCGCGATGGAAGGTTTCAGTAAAAAGAATACTCACCAAGCATTACAAGATATCGAAGAATCTATCGCCGAATTGCAGTTTTATCGAGCGAAAGTATTTAGAATTTGACCAATCAGTCAGTTTATTTGCAAGAAGGGGTTGCACCGTAGGGATATTTTCATATAATGCGGCCTCAACTTTTCGCTAAGCACCAAACTTAGTGATTACTGATAAAAGTTGAAATGCGACATTAGCTCAATTGCTAGAGGAAAGAACGATACCTTTAGTGAGTGGTTACAAGCTAAGATGCAAAATTAAGATTTATGCGACATTAGCTCAGTTGGTAGAGCGATACCTTGCCAAGGTATAGGTCATCGGTTCGAACCCGATATGTCGCTCCAAATTAAAACTTATGGGATGATTACATTCGGTAAGTAAAAAAGATTTACGCGACATTAGCTCAGTTGGTAGAGCGATACCTTGCCAAGGTATAGGTCATCGGTTCGAACCCGA
>NZ_JBRIMB010000033.1:0-50040 GCF_052977265.1 Shewanella sp. 0m-8
CGAACGGCCATTAAGACACTGCAAGGCTTAGTTCGGGATCCACAAGCATGCTATTAAATTCCTGGGGATCCCTCAGACTCTAAGTCGATCGCTTGCTATAGTGATCAGTATTAGGCTCGTTAAAGTAAGAGCGATTGAAATCGCTTCCCTCTGACGCAGGTTTCCCTTCATAAACTAAATAGTAAAGCGAACGAATATATACAAACCGACTGTTTTGAAAGGTAACGTTTTTACTGCAGTCGTTAAGATATATTAACGTTTTGTGTACAGACAGATTTGTGGCTCCTCTCCATAGCTTCTCGCGCTAATGTTTTGACTCCTGAAACAACTACATTTGTCTAAAAAGTAGGCATTAGATGGAATAAATGGTAATAGTTGCTATTAAGCTTATAGATTGAGTTTAAGGTGTTGTAGTTGCTAATTATTTGTTAATCAACCTCAACTCGTAAAGCGTAAATTTTTAGTGCTATATACCGTCTACACTTCTGTAAATATGCGCTACTTAACACTTTCGGTAAAATTTGGCCAAAAGTAGAAATTTAACCAGATTCAGATCAATTTTTCCTGACATAAAATTCTTTATATTACGCAGGTGATTTGAATGGATACCTTTAATAAGTAAACGCTTTTTACAATGTTGATCACTTTATTTACAAATGATTCAGTTGAAGTGTATGCCGTCCAATTTTTAAACGTATCTTAAGTTTTTATAACCAGAGTATTCCTTTCTACCAGGAGTAAAAATGAAGAAGCAACAGCCTGATCTGAACCGCAGATCTTTGCTGAAAGCACTGACCATTGGTGGCACTGCAAGTGTTGCTATCGCCGCTACGGGCGTGAGTGTTGCTCAAGCAAGTGAAAGTAAAGTCAGCTCGAACAATGACAATGGCTATCATGAAACTGCGCATATCCGCAGTTATTACAATAGCTTACGCGGCTAGTTTAGGAGAATTTAAGCGATGAAGTTAACTCGCAAATCCAACGCGGCATCTACGGTAGAGAAAAAATCTCTAGGTATTAGCCGTCGTCAGTTTATGAAGCAAGCTGGTATCACCTCTGGTGGTATTGCTGCGGCTTCTTTGTTGGGTACAGGCATGATGCGCAAAGCAGAAGCCAAAGATATCCCACATGATGTACCAACTGAAATCAAACGTACTGTATGTAGTGCGTGTGCGGTAGGTTGTGGTCTTTACGCAGAAGTTCAAAATGGCGTATGGACAGGTCAAGAGCCTGCTTTCGATCACCCATTCAACGCGGGCGGTCACTGTGCTAAAGGTGCTGCACTTCGTGAACACGGTCACGGTGAAAAGCGTCTTAAGTATCCAATGAAGCTTGTTGATGGCAAGTGGAAGAAAATCTCTTGGGAGCAGGCTTTCAACGAAGTTGGCGACCAAATGCAGACCATTCGTAAAGAATCAGGTCCAGACTCTGTTTACTTTATGGGTAGCGCTAAGTTCTCGAACGAAGGCTGTTACATGTATCGTAAATTTGCGGCTATGTGGGGCACGAACAACGTCGACCACTCAGCACGTATTTGTCACTCTACCACGGTAGCCGGTGTTGCTAACACTTGGGGTTACGGTGCGCAAACTAACTCTTTCAACGATATCCAGAATGCAAACGCAATCTTCTTCATCGGGGCAAACCCTGCTGAAGCGCATCCTGTTGCAATGCAGCATATCTTGATCGCTAAAGAGAAAAACAACGCTAAATTAATCGTTGTTGATCCACGCTTCTCTCGTACAGCAGCTCACTCTGATCTTCACTGTGCACTGCGTCCAGGTACGGATATCCCATTCATTTACGGTATGCTTTGGCACATCTTTGAAAATGGTTGGGAAGATAAGACGTTCATTAAAGAGCGTGTATTTGAGATGGAAAGCATTCGCGCTGAAGCGAAGAAGTTCCCACCAAAAGAAGTTACAGACATCACTGGATGTAGCGAAGAAGAAGTTTACCAAGCCGCTAAGCTTATGGCCGACAACCGTCCTGGCACTGTAGTTTGGTGTATGGGTGGTACTCAGCATCACGTGGGTAACGCGAACACTCGTGCATACTGTATCCTTCAGCTAGCCCTAGGTAACATGGGTGTATCTGGTGGCGGTACTAACATTTTCCGTGGTCACGATAACGTTCAGGGTGCGACTGACTTAGGTCTATTGTTCGACAACCTTCCTGGTTATTACGGTTTGACTTCAGGCGCATGGGATCACTGGACTAACGTTTGGGAACTAGATCCTAGCTGGGTTAAAGGTCGTTTCGATCAAAACTCATACTTAGGTCGCGTTCCGATGAACACACCTGGTATTCCTTGTTCACGTTGGCACGACGGTGTTTTAGAAACACCTGAAAAGCTAGCTCAGAAAGATCGTGTTCGCATGGCATTTTTCTGGGGTCAATCAGTTAACACTGAAACGCGTCAGCGCGACGTACGTGATGCATTAGACAAGATGGACACTGTTGTTGTTGTGGATCCATTCCCAACTATGGCGGGTGTTATGCACCGTCGTAAGAATGGTGTTTACCTATTGCCTGCTGCAACTCAGTTTGAAACTGAAGGTTCAGTATCTAACTCTGGCCGTAGCCAGCAGTGGCGCGAAAAGGTTATCGAGCCATTATTCGAATCTAAGACCGACCTTGAGATCATGTACCGTCTATCTCAAAAGCTTGGTTTTGCTAACGAATATACTAAGCGTATCGCTAAAGATGCCAACGACGTTCTTGTTATCGAAGACATCACTCGCGAAATTAACCGCGGTATGTGGACGATTGGTATGTCTGGTCAAAGCCCAGAGCGTATTAAAGAGCACACAATGAACTGGGGTACCTTCAGCAACAAGACTCTTGAAGCTGCTGGCGGTCCTGCTAAAGGCGAAACTTATGGTCTACCTTGGCCATGTTGGGGTACGCCAGAGCAGAAGCATCCTGGTACACAGATCCTGTATGACACAAGCAAACATGTTCTAGACGGCGGTGGTAACTTCCGTGCACGTTATGGTGTTGAGTATAAAGGCGAAAACATCTTGGCTGACGGTAGCTTCTCTAAAGGCGCTGAAATCCAAGACGGTTACCCAGAATTCTCTGCCGCTATGCTTAAGCAGCTTGGCTGGTGGGATGAACTGACTGCTGACGAAAAAGCGCAAGCAGAAGGTAAAAACTGGAAGACCGATCTATCTGGCGGTATCGTTCGCGTAGCGATGAAGCACGGTTGTATCCCATACGGTAACGCTAAAGCGCGTTGTATCGTTTGGACATTCCCAGACCAAGTGCCTGTTCACCGTGAGCCGTTATACACGCCTCGTCGTGATCTTGTGTCTAAGTACCCAACTTATGACGATATGCAAGTTCATCGTTTACCAACTCTGTACAAGTCAATCCAAGAGGTGGACAACACAGATAAGTACCCACTAGGTCTGACTTCTGGTCGTCTAGTTGAGTATGAAGGTGGTGGTGAAGAGTCGCGTTCAAACCCATGGTTGGCTGAACTTCAACAAGAGATGTTTGTTGAAATCAGTCCTGCTGATGCTGCTGACCGTAACATTCAAGACGGTGACACAGTATGGCTAGAAGGTGCTGAAGGCGGTCGCATTAAGATTAAGGCTATGGTCACTCCACGCGTTAAGCCTGGTGTAACTTGGATGCCTTACCACTTTGCGGGTGTCATGGAAGGTGAAAGCTTAGCGCCTAACTATCCAGAAGGTACTGTTCCTTACGTTATTGGTGAATCAGCTAACACTGCAATGACTTATGGTTATGACCCTGTGACTCAGATGCAGGAAACCAAGGCAACGCTGTGTCAGATCACTAAAGCGTAATAGCAGAATTAGCTAGGAGAATTGCCAGAATGGCTACAATGAAATTTTTATGTGATACCAAGCGTTGCATCGAGTGTAACGGTTGTGTCACAGCATGTAAGAACGAAAACGACTCTGCTCTAGAGTGGGGTATTCAACGTCGTCGCGTAGTGACTATCAATGATGGTGAGAGAGGCGAAGCGTCTATCTCAGTAGCATGTATGCACTGTAGCGATGCACCTTGTATGGCTGTTTGCCCTGCAAACTGTTTCTACAAGACTGAAGATGGCATCGTACTTCACGACAAAGATACTTGTATCGGTTGTGGTTACTGCCTATACGCTTGCCCATTTGGTGCACCTCAGTTCCCTCAAGGCGGCGCTTTCGGTGCTCGCGGTAAGATGGACAAGTGTACTTTCTGTGCCGGTGGCCCAGAAGAGAACTTCTCTGAAGCAGAGCGTCAGAAGTACGGTGCAAACCGTATTGCTGAAGGCAAGCTACCTATGTGTGCTGAACTGTGTGCTACTAAGTCGCTACTAGCGGGTGACGCAGAAGTTGTTTCTGCAATCTTCCGTGAGCGTGTTGCATACCGTGGTTCTAAAAACGCAGTTTGGGGTTAATCAACTTAGGTTGACTAACATCCAACGTACCCTAGGTGGCTCATTTTCTTGAGCCACCCAGTGGTAAAAGAGGACGTATTATGAACAAATGGTTAAAACACATAGGCGTAGCAATTGCACTGTTTTTCAGTGTCTCTGTTTTCGCTCATGCTACTGACAAAGTGGGCGACACTATTGAAGTTAACAACGGTCAAATTTGGGCTCAGCTAAAAGCTGGCGAAGAAGGCCGTACAACATCAACAAGTGAGTTCCACGGTCAAGCAATCAACACGTATGACCTACGTGTGCTTGAATTGCGTAGTGATATTCTTGCTCCAGCGTTAATGGCTGCCCTTTTCGGCATGATCATTATTTTTGTTCTGTTTATCAAAGTGAATGGCATTTCTAAGCTTCACGGTGGTTACTCAGGCAAGCTGGTTTACCGCTGGTCTAAGTTTGACGTATCAATTCACTGGCTAGGTGCGATCCCTTGTCTGCTATTGATTCTGACAGGCTTAATGCTACTTGCTGGTCGTTACTTCGTTCAGCCGTACATCGGTGAAGGCCTATGGGCTGGTATGGTAAACGCTGCTAAGCAAGTCCACGACATCATGGCGATCCCATTCATGTTGGGTTGGGCGCTAATGGTAACGTTATGGGCTAAGAACCAGATGCCTAAGATGTACGACATTAAATGGATGATGGTTGTTGGTGGTTACATCAACTTCGGTCCATTTAAAGGTAAGCATCCTGACGCAGGTTTTGCTAACGCGGGTGAGAAGTTATGGTTCTGGGCATTCGCTGCCTTTGGCCTGCTGATTTCTGCTTCTGGTATGTTATTGCTATTCCCGAACTTGTTCGAGCCTAGCCGTACATTAAGCCTGGTTGCGTTAGTGCTTCACTCTGTCAGTGCTATCATCATTACTGCTTTCTCAATCGTGCATATCTTCATGGCAACGGTTATGTCTGAAGGTGGTATGGAGTGTATGGTTTCTGGTTACTGTGACGAAACTTGGGCAAGCCAACACCACAATCTTTGGTTCGATGAGATCAAAGAGAACGGTACGCTTAAGTACAAAGAGTAATCCTCTTTATGCTTAACGCCTAAACACCCTAGCTATTCGTAGCTGGGGTGTTTTTATATTAAGTACTCGTCGTACAATTTATGCGCAATCGCTAAAGTATGATCTGCTTAACAAAAAAAACTACATTTCATTGATAGGAAACGCTAAATTATAACCTAATCACGTTTTATGCTCATTTAACGTGCTAATTTTGTTCACCTCAATTGCATTCCAATTTCCGATTCTTTTGTCATTAGCATTCTTCTTATAGGAACTTTTATGTCTTCAATTATTTTGCCTGGAACTGCTCAACCCTATAGCGCCAATATCACCACGCCTAACTGGATGATTAGCGGTATGGAGAAAGTCATGCAGTTTTATGTTGATCGCAATTTAAGACTGGACACCGTTTCAGCTGAAATGATGCCAAACCCAATTGAGGGTAAGAAATACATGCTTTATGCGCATGTGCCTTTCTGTCACACCTTGTGTTCATTCTGCACCTTCCACCGCTTCCTATTTAAAGAAGATAAGGCACGCGCCTATTTTATCTCTTTGCGTAAAGAGATGGATATGGTTAAAGCGTTAGGCTATGACTTCGAGTCTATGTATATCGGTGGCGGTACCACAACCGTATTAGAAGATGAGCTTGCCCGTACCATCGAGCACGCAAAGAAGTTGTTCCCAAGTATAAAAGAAGTGTCGTGTGAATCAGATCCACAGCACTTAGATAGCCCTGGCTTTAAACAGCTAGAAGGCTTGGTCGATCGTATGTCGATCGGGGTGCAGAGCTTTAATGATGATATCCTCGCGATGACAGACCGTCTTGATAAGTTCGGTTCTGGACAAGAGACTTTCGATAAGATTATGGCGGCTAAAGAGCTGTTTCCGATCATTAACGTCGATCTTATTTTTGGCTTCCGTGGCCAGACCGATGAGGTGATCCAGCATGACTTGGATATGGCCTCTCGTTTGGACCCTCGCCAAATTACGACTTATCCGCTGATGATTACTCACCAAACACGTAAGAGTGTCAAAGGTAAGTTAGCAGCCCCCCATGGTGATATGGCGCGTCAGTATCGTCAAATCCTGAATAGCTTGAATGGTCAATATAACCAGTTATCAGCTTGGGCGTTTGGTAAGGCGAATAACGAAGGCTTTGATGAATACGTTATCGATTATGATGAGTATCTAGGTGTCGGTTCAGGTTCATTTAGTTTCTTAAATGACACGCTTTATGTGAATACATTCTCACTCAGAAATTACCAAGAACGCATTGCTGATGGTCGTATGGGTGTTGATCAACAGAAGAATTATGGTCGTAAGGAAGTGATGCAATATCGTTTCTTACTCGGTATGTTCTCTGGCCGTTTATCGCGTAAATATTTCCGCGATACTTTTGGTGTAAATCTTGATACCGCTCTGTTTAAAGAGATGACATCGATGAAAGCCATCGGTGCGATTAAGAACGATCCAACTGACCCTGATAAGTTGATTGTGACCGATAACGGTAAGATGATGGGCTTACTGATGATGAAAGAGTTCTATTCAGGTATGGATAACGTACGAGCTCAGTTGCGCAAGCCGCTTAAAGCCTGCGACATGTAATATTGTAGCTTATAAATTTAGAAGGGTGATCGCGTTAGGGTTCACCCTTTTTTGCGATCATCGCCTGTAGTTTTTTGATATCTTCTTTGACCTGCAATACGTACTCATCGGTATATTGCAGCTGTTCGAATTCCACTAAACACGCTTGATATCGAGTAAGCTGGGCCTCTGGCGTTGCCCCAAATTCCATTTGCTCGTGGATGCCAATAATTGAGTCCATTCAACTATCCTGTAAGTAGGCTTACCAATATCATAAATCGTAAATTTGATTTGCATAGCGCAGTATCAACTCAGATACGATAAGGGTAGCTTATACCCAGTGAATTACTCTGTATGGAGTGGATTTTTTTCAATAAGTTACCCGTAAATTGAAAAAACAGGGCTAAAGCCACTGGCTATAAGCTCTCACATTAGTTTAAGAGATCGCTTACATCGCTGGTAATAAAAGCATTACAGAGGCTTTGTTTGTTGATTTCTTGGCCAGAGCTTGGAACCCTGAATAAAATCTCTTACTATCGAGTGAACTCTTGCTTATATCGAGCTGTTATGGCGAATATCTTGTTGGTAGCAAACCTCAACTGCGATCGTATTTTTAACCTAAATCAACCTATCAAGCCCGGTGGGCGATTCCATTATCAAGATGGTGGTCAGCGCTTAGGTGGCGGCGGAGCTAACACGGGCATAGGTTTAGTGTGGGCGGGTAACCAAGTCACCCTTGTCACCGAGGTGGGCCGTGATGATGTTGGTGATTGGTTGATAGCCGAAGCCAGTACTCAGGGGATTAACTGCAGCTTGATCCAGCGCCGCGCGGGTAATACTTGTGAGATGCTACTGATGATGACGCCGGATGGTGAGCGAACCATTATCCGGCCTGAGCGACCTAAGTTTGAATTACCATTACCACCGAACTGGCAAAATATTGATGCCCTTTATATTAACTCTTCAAGCGAAGGGGCGGTGAGTTGGGCCAAAACTGCAATGCAGCATTGTTGGGTCGTCGCCCAACTGGCTAAAGATCAACGTCCGCGCCCATGCCACGTATTAATCGCATCCTTAAGTGATATGCAGGGCCGTTGTGATGGAGATCTTTGGCATTTTGCAACATCGATAGCGGGTGACAATCTCAAATATTTTGTGGTTACCGACGGCGAAAACGGGGCGATCTTATATAGCGCAGCAGAGCCTGTAACGGTTGCGGCAGTCCCGAGTAACGTTGTGGATACAACTGGTGCAGGCGATGCCTACGCGGCAGGGCTGATTCACGCCTTAGTGAGTCATAAAGATATTATCGAATCGATGCAAGAGGCCGCTATTTGGTCCGGCTTTGCAGTGGCGTGTCATAGCTCTATTCCTGGAAAAGGCTTAAAGCAATATCTCACTGAAGCGCCATGAGCTTGTCATATTGGTGTCATGTCACTGACATCAATTCAGCCTAGAATTGGTATTGAATCATCTCTGAATGTAACTTTTTCACTTCCTTTTGCCCTGTCACTGCGACAGGGCTTTCTTTTTCTAGCCTCTATCAAATCGCTATAAAAAGACTAAAAGTCGATGCGAGCCCATGGGTTTTCAGTTACGATTGAGAAAATTTAACAAATAGTTAACGCTGGCTAGGTTTTATTGACTGTGGCTTTAGATGTTAAGCAAGGACGGTTTATGGGCGATAGGTTTTTTAACGATAAGAAACGCTTTATATGGATTTTATCCTTATTGTTATTAGTTGCCTTCGTGGTGACCAGTGGGATCAGTTATCAAGTCGCCCACGATTCACTCAGTGAACAGGTTAAAGATAATAACCTGCCACTGACCAGTGACAATATCTACTCTGAAATTCAACAAGATCTGCTTAGGCCTATCTTTATCTCGTCATTGATGGCGCAAGATACTTTTGTTCGTGATTGGACCCTTAACCAAGAAAAGAATCCAGAAAAACTTATTCGCTATTTGAAAGAGATCCAAGAGAAGTACGGCACAGTCACTAGCTTTTTTGTTTCCGAAGCCTCACGTAAGTATTACCACTCAAGTGGCGTGCTCAAACAGATTAAAGATATTGATCCTGAGGATGCTTGGTATTTTAGAGTTCGCTCTCTACCTGAATCTGAACATTTTGAGGTCAATATTGATCCCGATTCAGCAGATCTAAATCGAACCGTTATTTACGTTAACTATAAGGTGTTTGACTTTGAAGGTAACTTTATCGGCGTGACAGGGGTAGGGTTAGCGGTTGAAAGTGTAAAGCATCTCATCGAGCTCTATCAGACTCGTTATAATCGCAGCGTATATTTTAGTGACAGGCAAGGCAACATTACTCTGCAGAGTGAGCAGTATAGTGGCGCGTCGACGCTGCAAACGAGTCCTGGGCTTGAAAAGCTTGCAACAAGAATACTGACCAGCCCAAGCACCGCATTTTCGTATCAAAAAGATGGCAACACCATCTTCCTTAATAGCCGTTTAGTGCCGGAGTTTAAGTGGTACTTAATTGTGGAACAGAATGAAGCGCGGGGAGAGCAAAAGCTGTTAACCACCTTTTGGATAAATATCGGTTTAAGTTTGTTGGTGACTATTGGGATCCTGATAATCGCCAATATGACTCTGGGGAAGTATCAACGTAAGTTGGAATTGATGGCATCAACCGACAAGCTCACTGGCGCGGCTAATCGACAAGCTTTTGAAGAACATTTTGCTCATTCATTGGCAAGATCAGTGCTTGATAATAGGCCGATATCGCTATTATTAGTCGATATCGATCATTTCAAACAGGTCAACGACTCTTACGGACATAATATTGGTGACTTGGTTATCCAAACCGTTAGCCATATGCTCAAAAGTCAGCTTAAAGAGGATGACTTGTTGTGTCGTTGGGGCGGCGAGGAGTTTTTAATCTTGCTGCCTAATAGCAGTTTAAGCCAGAGTAGTGAGCTAGCCGAAAAGATAAGGCAGCAGGTGGCTGAGCGACTATTACGCGTCAATGGTTGTGAAATCAATGTCACCTTGAGTTGTGGTGCTGCGCAGCACCGGGCAACAGAAAATGCCGAAGACCTGATTAATCGTGTCGATATCGCGCTCTATCAAGCCAAAGAGCAAGGACGTAATCGAGTCGTGCTGTCTTATTAGCGCGTGCCCTAGGCTACAGAAATGTGGGGGGTCTTCTATTGCTTAGCTCTGGGGGCCTCAGCCTAAATCAAGTTACTGCATCTTTTGCTGACGATGTTAGGATAGTTCAAGTTTTTCAGCAGAGTAGATATTAATGGCACCTCAAACATTAGTGGAGCAGATCTCAGGCTTATACCAGGGTGAAGTCATCGTTGGGCTAGGTAGCGTGACCTCTGGGATTAATCACAAGCGCCGTGCGGTTCAATTGCAAGTCGGTATCCAAGGCGTTGCCGGAGATGCTCAGGCCGATGTTAAGCACCATGGTGGACTCGATCGAGTGTTGCATCATTTCCCTCGGGAGCATTATGGTCAGTATCGTCGCTGGGACATGATGGCGAGCTTTAAAGATGCCCCTGCTATGGGGGAGAATATCAGTACTGTTGGCTTAGATGAAACCGAGGTGAATATTGGCGATATCATCAAAATCGGTGAGGTCGAACTGCAAGTAACTCAGCCGCGCTCTCCCTGTTTTAAGCTCAATTTACAGTTTGGTCATAATGAGTTTGCTTTGGCGATGCAGCAAAGTGGACGATGTGGTTGGTTTTACCGAGTATTAAAGCCCGGCACGGTTGTTGAAACCGATACCATCGAGCGGATTAAGCGCTTAACGGATATCAGTGTGGCAGAGGCTATGCATATCTATTTCTTGCCAGAATTTAACGCAGAGCAATATCAACGTTTGCTTGATTGCGAAGGTTTAGCGGCTGCCTGGGTCAATAGTTTACAGCGACGAATAGAGAACAATGCCATCGAAGATTGGCAAATGCGCCTGTATGGCCCACAAACTCCTTAAGGCTTTATCTGATAAGGGGCTAACTAATGGCCACAATTAATGCAAGGAGTGGTGTGTATGACGCAAGATGAAAAAAATATGGGGATTATTGTACAGGTTGCTAGTTTTTCTGGTTACCTTGTCCCGTTTGGCAGTATTTTAGGGCCCTTAATCGTTTGGTTAATGAAACGTGATGAGTTTCCTCTGGTTGAGAGCTGCGGTCGTAACTGTTTAAACTTTAAAATCAGTATGCTTATCTATGTCACTGTGAGTGCCATTTTGATGTTGGTGGGTATTGGTTTTATTCTCATTGCGCTATTCGCAATAGCCGATATCGTCTTTACTATTATCGCGATAATTAAAGCAAGCGAGGGTGAGAGTTATAAATATCCGCTGACGATTAACTTCATTAAGCCTAGGGTTTATTAATTTCTTTACCGCCTAGGTAAGATACCTTAAACAAAAATGCCTATTGGAAATATCCGATAGGCATTTTATTTGGCTCTTTATTTAGTTCTGCAATCAAACTATATATTGGATGCTACATATTAGGGTAGTTTGGTCCACCGCCACCCTCAGGGGTTACCCAGGTGATATTTTGGCTTGGATCTTTAATGTCACAGGTCTTGCAGTGAATGCAGTTCTGAGCGTTGATAACAAACTTCTTCTCACCTGCTTCTTCGACAATTTCATACACGCCAGCAGGGCAGTATCGCTGGGCAGGCTCATCAAATTTAACCAGGTTCACATCAATTGGAATACGAACATCTTTTAAACGTAGATGACATAACTGATCTTCTTCATGGAAGGTATTTGAGAGATACACTGAAGAAAGCTTATCAAAACTTAACTTACCGTCCGGCTTAGGGTAATCAATTTTGCTGTAGGCACTCGACTCTGCCATCTGCGCATAATCAGGTTTCTCGTCCCTTAGGGTGATAGGCAGCTTACCGCCAAACCAGTTTTGGTCGACAAAGTTAAATGCACCGCCAAGATAGGTACCAAATTTATGCATAGCTGGGCCAAAATTACGGGAAGAATATAGCTCCTCTTTAAGCCAGCTTTTATCAAGTCTGTCTTGTAAGCAATCGAGATCTTTACCCGCTTCAACCCCAGCCATCATGGCCTGTGCTAGTGTTTCAGCAGCTAGCATGCCGCTCTTCATTGCGGTATGAGTGCCTTTGATCTTAGCAAAGTTGAGTGTGCCAGCATCACAACCGATAATCATACCGCCCGGGAAGGTCAGTTTAGGCAGTGAGTTTAAACCACCTTTAGTGATAGCTCTTGCGCCGTATGCAACACGCTCACCACCGGTTAGCGTTTGAGCGATAACTGGGTGAGTCTTATAACGCTGGAATTCATCGAACGGACTTAAATGTGGATTCTTATAGTTAAGGTCGACAATTAAGCCCACTGCAATCTGATTATCTTCCATATGATACATAAAGCCGCCGCCAGAGGCGCCTTCAGTTAATGGCCAGCCGCCTGTGTGCACGACTTTACCGAGCTCATGTTGCTCGCTGGGTACGGTCCAGATCTCTTTAAAGCCTAGACCGTAATGTTGTGGGGTTTTGCCATTGTCGAGGTGGTACTTGTCGATGAGCTGTTTACCTAAGTGACCACGGCAGCCTTCAGCAAATACGGTGTATTTGGCGTGCAGCTCCATGCCTGGCTCATAGCCATCTTTGGGCTGACCGTCTTCGCCAACACCCATGTCACCAATTTGAATGCCTTTAACGCTGCCATCCTCGTTGAATAGCAACTCGCTTGCAGGGAAACCAGGGAAGACTTCGACACCTAACTCTTCAGCACGCTCAGCTAACCAACGGCATAGGTTACCGACGCTGATGATGTAGTTACCTTGGTTGTGCATGGTTTTTGGTACAAACGCATTTGGCATGGCTCGCGCGTCGATTGGCGAGTTAAGCATGTGAATTTCATCATGGGTGACAGCGGTAAGTAGAGGGGCATTTTTATCGCGCCAATCGTTAAATAGCTCATCAAGTACTTTGGGTTCGAATACTGCGCCAGATAAAATGTGCGCACCCACTTCGGAGCCTTTTTCGACTACGCAGACGGTTAGCTCTTGGCCACTATCTTGAGATATTTGCATTAAGCGACATGCTGCTGCTAATCCTGAGGGACCCGCCCCCACGATTACAACATCGAATTCCATCGATTCGCGTTCCATCAGATCACCTTTCCTTCTTTCTCCCCCGATGACAATAGCGCTAATTGAGTCAACAACACTATAAACGGGTGTTTTAATGTTTTAGTTCACCTTACCTGAAAATCGCTCAAGGGCACAGTGTTTCCACGATAACAGTGCAGATATTTTAAGCAGCTCATTGCATGATCGTTGTCACAAAATCTTTGCATTTGGTGCTTTTGGCCAGCAATTCTGGCTCTTGGGGTATGGTTTGTCACAGAAATACGCCTATAATCAAGATTGACGGTTCTCCGAGCTTCTTACCCTACGTCGAGACAGATACGGGTTTTTAGCCGTGGCAATAACGCCACCGGGGTGAGAAAAGAAATGCTCTCACCTCCCCTTACTTGGAAAGGTGATCATGTCCCAACTACAAGACAACTTTGGTCGACGGTTTCATTATTTACGTATGTCAGTCACTGACGTATGTAACTTTAAGTGTACGTATTGCCTCCCCGATGGCTACCGCCCAGACGGTAAGCCTAAATTTCTCGATCTCAACGAAATCGAACATTTAGTCTCGGCTTTTTCAAAAGTCGGTACTCAGAAGATCCGTATCACAGGTGGCGAGCCATCTTTGCGAAGAGACTTCACTGATATTATTCGTATCGTTAAAGATAACGATAAGATTAATACCATTGCGACTACGACAAACGGTTATCGCTTAGCTAAGCATGCCCAAGAATGGTATGACGCAGGGCTAAGACGCATCAATATTTCGGTCGATAGTTTAGACCCGAAAATGTTCTACCAGATCACTGGTGAGAATAAGTTTGATGAAGTGATGCGTGGTGTGGATGCTGCTCTAGAAGCGGGCTTTGAGCGGGTGAAGATCAATGCGGTATTGCTTAAAGGTCTTAATGATAAAGACTTACCGCGCTTCTTGCATTGGATTAAAAACACGCCTATTGATTTGCGTTTTATTGAGCTAATGGAAACGGGCTTAGGTCACGACTATTTCAAGGCGCATCATCTAGCGGGTAACGATATCAAGTTGCAGCTTGAGCAGGCGGGTTGGCAGTTTGATACGCCAGCGGTTGACGATGGCCCAGCGCAAAACTTCAGTCACCAAGATTACCAAGGTCGTATTGGGCTTATCATGCCTTATGCGAAAAATTTCTGTGCCAGTTGTAACCGTTTGCGGGTATCGGCCAAAGGCAAATTACACCTTTGCTTGTTCACTGAAAACGGTGTCGATCTGCGTGATTTACTGCAAACACCAGATCAACAAGCTGAATTAATAGAGCGCTTACACGGTCAACTTGCGCAGAAGAAAGAAACGCACTTCTTGCATGACGGCATCACTGGTGTGACACAGCACCTCGCTTCTATTGGTGGCTAATTAAATTCTGATCTGACGCAACTTAGTTGCGTCAGAAGCTAGGTATAATCGTCGCTAGACTCTGATAAATAAGAGACCATAATGGGACACTGCACTCCAAGCCAATTTACGGCGCTAAACATTGCTGTTTTAACCTTATCTGACACCCGTGATTTTGAATCTGATACATCAGGTGCTTTTCTTGAAAGCGCACTGTTAGCGGCGGGGCATAAGCTTGCCGAACGCCAGATTATCAAAGATGATAAATACCAAATTCGTTCGGTGCTTTCTCAATGGATTGCATCCGATAACGTACAGGTGATTATCACCACGGGGGGCACCGGTTTTACCGATAGAGATAATACCCCTGAAGCGGTAAAGCCGTTATTCGATAGAGATATCGAAGGCTTTGGTGAGCTCTTTCGTCATATCACTTATACCGAGCTTGGCACCTCGACAGTGCAGTCGCGTGCCTTAGGTGGCATTGCCAATAAAACTGCGGTTTTCTGTCTTCCTGGCTCAACAGGTGCCTGCAAGACTGGCTGGAATAAGCTGATTAAAGAACAACTTGATGCAACTCATCGTCCTTGTAACTTTGTGATGCATGTGAAAAAAATCACCGAATAAGCCTCACTAGAGGCCAATGTTACGGTACTCTTTTTGATTCATATTCTATGACCCATATTTTATAAAAGGCGTAAACCCAATGACCAATGCTTTTACCCATATCAATGCAGATGGTAATGCTCACATGGTAGATGTGACAGATAAGTCTGTTACCGAGCGAGAAGCACGAGCTGAAGCCTATATTGAAATGGCGAGTGAAACCTTAGAGATGATCATGAGCGGCAGTCATCACAAGGGTGATGTGTTTGCTACCGCACGTATTGCGGGCATACAAGCGGCGAAGAAGACCTCTGATCTTATTCCACTTTGTCATCCGCTGATGCTGACCAAAGTTGAAGTTGAACTAGAAGCGCAACCTGAGCATAACCGCGTGTGGATCCGCAGTCTTTGTAAGCTTTCGGGCAAAACAGGGGTTGAAATGGAGGCGCTTACAGCCGCTTCGGTTGCGGCGCTGACTATCTACGATATGTGTAAAGCGGTTCAAAAAGATATGGTGATTTCTCAGGTGCGTTTGACTGAGAAACGTGGCGGTAAGTCTGGGCACTTTAAGGTATAGAGACCAATATGATTAACGTATTATTTTTTGCACAAGTTAGAGAACTACTTGGCACCGCTGGCGTAAAAGTTGAAGCCGGTGAGCACACGCAAACCGCTGAAGGTCTACGTGCAACGCTAGCCGCTACCGACGATAAATGGGCCAAAGTGTTGGCGTCTGACAAGCTATTGGTGGCTGTAAACCAAACCATTAGCCAGTGGGATGCGGCGATTGTAGATGGTGATGAAGTGGCATTCTTCCCACCGGTTACCGGAGGTTAATATGATCCGTGTTCAGACCCAGGACTTTAATGTTCCAGAGGAATACCACTTAATCAGTCAAGACAATAGCGATGGTGCCGTGGTGACTTTTGTCGGTAAAGTACGTGACTTTAACGATGGCAGTGCGGTGACCGATCTCACCCTTGAGCATTACCCAGGCATGACCGAAGCGGTATTGAACCAGATTGAAGCGCAGGCGCGTGAGCGTTGGCCGCTCAATAACGTCACGATTATTCACCGCGTGGGTGCTATGGCGCTGGGTGAGCAGATTGTCTTTATCGGCGTAACCAGTGCTCATCGAAAGGCAGCTTTTGCTGCTTGTGAGTTCTTGATTGATTTTCTTAAGACCAAAGCGCCGTTTTGGAAATTAGAAGCCGGTGACAAAGGCGCTAACTGGGTAGAGGCCCGTGACGCCGATGAACAAGCTGCAAAAATGTGGGATAAAAAAGCGTAGCAAACGCTTTAGCAAGGAGATCGGCTCAATGAAGTTTAGGGTTATGGTGCTTGCTCTATTGCTGCCATTTTTAGCAATAAGCAAAGGTGCGCTAGCAGCACAAGATGTGCCCGCGATAGCGGCTGCATCGAGTATTAAGTTTGCACTGGATGATATCGCTAAGCAATTTACTCAAGAGACTGGCCGTAAAGTCAGGATCTCCTATGGCTCTTCTGGCAATTTTGTTGCGCAGATTAGGCATGGTGCTCCCTTTGAGCTGTTCCTTTCTGCTGATGAGCGTTATATCAAACAGCTAGCCAAAGCTAAGCAGACGCTCGATGACGGGGTGATATACGCAGTGGGTCAACTCGCCATTGCAGCGCCTAAGTCATCGCCACTAACGCTTGACCCTAACTTAGAGGGGCTTAAGCAGTTGCTGGCTGCAAATAAGCTTAAACGCTTCGCCATCGCTAATCCTGACCATGCTCCCTACGGTGAGCGCGCCAAAGAAGTGTTGCAAAAGCTGGGACTTTGGCAACCGATTCAACCCTATCTGGTGTTTGGCGAAAACGTGTCTCAAGCGGCACAGTTTGCACTTAGTGGTGCCACTCAAGGTGGCTTAGTTGCCTTGTCGCTAGCCTCGGCGGAACGTTTTAAGGCGCGTGCAAATTATGTGGTTATCCCACAAGAATATTATACGCCATTGGATCAGCGCATGGTGCTAACCCTAAAAGCGGGTGAAACTGCCAAACTATTTTATAGCTACCTGCTGTCTGAACCCGCTCAGGATATCTTTGCCGATTACGGCTTTGCGAGAGCGACACAGTAATGGATTGGGAAGCGCTATTGCTATCAATCAAGCTCAGTAGTGTCACTGTACTGATCTTGATCCCGCTGGCGATTCTAGCGGGACGTTTTTTGGCTTATCGACATTTTCCCGGTAAGTCCTGGGTAGAAGCCTTAGTCATGGTGCCGCTGGTGTTGCCACCTACGGTTATTGGTTATTACTTGCTGGTGGGGCTTGGCAGTGAGTCTTGGCTAGGTCGAATGCTAGAGCAACTGCTTGGGCATCAGCTGGTATTTCACTTCTCTGGCTTAGTCGTAGCCTCCATCTTAGTCAATATCCCCTTTGCTATTCAGCCTATTCAGCGCGCATTTGAAGCCGTGCCTGAAGATGTGCGTGATGCGGCTGCCTGCTGCGGTATGAGTCGCTTTAAAGTATTGTTTAAAATTGAGCTACCAATGGTGTGGCCGGGTGTATTGACCGCGATAGTATTGTGTTTTTCTCATGTGCTAGGTGAATTTGGCGTGGTGCTGATGATGGGCGGTAATATTGCCGGTGAAACCAAAACCATTGCTATCTCTATCTACGACAGCGTGCAGGCATTTGATTTTGCCAGTGCGGGTAATATGTCGCTGGTATTACTGCTGTTTGCGATAACGGTATTGGCATTGACCACGAGTTTGTCGCGTCGTGTTGGAGGCCAGCATGTCGCAAACCGTCGCTGATCTATATTGCCGCATTAAACAGACCAAACATATTAAGTTAGATGCCGAGTTCAGCTGTAAGGCTGGAGAGGTCTTGGCCGTTGTTGGTCCCTCAGGAGGCGGTAAGTCGACGCTACTGCGGATGATAGCAGGTCTGACTCAGCCAGAAGATGGCGAGATCTGTTACGGTGATAAGCAGTGGTTTAATCGCCAGCAGAGCATACAGCTAACGCCGCAGCAACGTCACTTAGGTTATGTACCACAACATTTTGGACTGTTCCCTAATTTAACCGCGTTAGAGAACGTGGTGGCAGCGCTGGACCATATACCTAAAGCCGAGCGTGAAGCGCGGGCAAAAGATTGGCTTGAGCGAGTGAACTTACATGGTTTACCCGACAGACTGCCTGCGCACCTTTCTGGCGGACAACGTCAAAGGGTGGCACTGGCTAGAGCATTGGCGCGAGAGCCGTCAGTATTACTACTCGATGAACCTTTCTCGGCAGTTGACAGAGAAACCCGTGAGCGTCTTTATCTGGAGCTCGCTAGGCTTAAAGAGCAGTTAGCGATTCCGGTGATAATGGTGACCCATGATCTGAATGAGGCGATGTTATTAGCTGACAGCATGATTTTGATTAGCCAAGGAAAAATGTTGCAGCAAGGCAGGCCACGTGAGGTATTAACTCGTCCACGCGATGAAGCCGTTGCCAAACAGATGGGCCTGCGTAACATCTTCGACGCCGATGTGATTGCGCAAGAAGCGGAGCGACAGATCACCTGGCTTAAGTTTGGTGAGCACCTCATTGCGAGTACCTATTTTGAAAGCTTAGATGTCGGTGCTAAAGTCCGCTGGGTGATCCCCAATCAAGGCGTGCGTTTCAATTCGATTAAAAAAGGCCGTTTGTGCCGTAGCTTCAATAAACTGGATATTACTATCGACTCGATGTTGATCATGGGGGAGACAGTGCGAGTGCTGGCAAGTGTCGTTGGCGTGCAGCATAAAATTCATGCCGAAGTACCACTACATTTAGCACAAAAGTTAGCCCTAAGCGTCGGCACGCAAACAACGGTGGCGCTAAAATCTGAGTTAATCCATATACTGGAAAAGTAACTTATTTTCAGACAATTTAGCCAAGTTAGATTCGGCTTCACGCATATGATCAAAGTTTAATCTTTGCACCATCTAGATGTTATATAGCGTGTCATATCATGTGCTCCTACATGTAAGAGGAGTATTATGTTATGTCAAAAAAATTAACGGGTTTAATCATGTTGTCTGCAGTGTTAACCCTTCCTGCTATGGCCGCATATAATGGTCCAGGTCCAGTAAGTCAGATTAAAACCGCTTCTGACGCAGCGACAGCAAAAGACGATACTCCTGTAGAGCTGACAGGCTATTTAGTGCAAAGCCTAGGCGATGAAAAGTACCTTTTCCGTGATGACAGCGGTAATGTCGAAGTTGAAATCGATAATAAGCTGCTGCGTGACATCGAAGTTTCAAGCGACTCGAAAGTGAAGCTTGTCGGTGAAGTTGATGATGAGTGGAGCGGTATTGAAATAGAAATTGACAGCATACGTCTGATTTCTGAATAATCCTTTATTGAAAGTGGTTTAGCGTTTATTTTTCGGAGGAGCCATGGCTCGCTGGCTAATTGGTTTATTGTTAGTTTCTGGTAGTTCGTTTGCTGGACAAGGCTTGTATTCATTGCTGTCTACGGGAGATTATCCCTCGCCTACAGAAATGGTGCAGAAGCTTGAACAGCAACATGTGGGCGTGATCTCTGAATTTGAAGCGAATATCGAACATGGTGAATTGGTTTATGAATTCAAGATGATCGATCAGCAAGCTAACACCATTACAGAATATGAATATCGAGCCATAGATGGCAGCTTAAAAGAGCGCGAAGTCGGCCGTATTAAAAAAGACGATAACGATGAGCTTGCGGGTGTGGTTATGCTGCAGGAAAATGGTTTATCGCTATCTGATATGCTTACCCTAGTCGGTAAAGAAACCAGCGGCTACATTGTCAAAGCTGAAGTCGACAACGATCTAGGTATTAGCTATATAGAATTAGAAATTCTTGATATTGATGGTAAACGTCAGTTAGCCTTCGATATTGAAAATAAACAATTATTACCACTGCTCAAATGGGACTAAAACATGAAAATACTCATGGTTGAAGATGACGCGACTACCATCGATTATGTCGTTAAGGGATTTGTTGAGCAAGGGCACAATATAGAAACAGCAACAGACGGTCACCAAGGCTTATTGCTGGCTACCAGCATGAAGTACGACTTGATCATTTTAGATCGTATGTTGCCACAGCTCGATGGGCTAAAACTGTTAGCTGCGCTGCGCGCGACCGGCAGTCAAACACCTGTGTTGATCTTGTCTGCACTCAGTCATGTTGATGAGCGAGTCAAAGGGTTGCGAGCGGGTGGCGATGACTACATGACTAAGCCGTTTGCTTTCTCTGAGTTGTTGGTTCGTGCTGAAAAATTAATGCAACGTGGTGAATCTCAGCCCACTATTACCGACTTGACTGTTGGTCCGCTTAGCATCGAGCTGCTGACACGCAAAGTGACCTTAGATGGACAAGAGATCATGCTGCAGCCAAAAGAATTCCAGTTACTTAAGTACCTGATGGAGCATGTAAACCAAGTGATCAGTCGCACGCTACTGTTTGAAGCGGTGTGGGATTACCATTTCGATCCACGTACTAATGTTATCGACGTGCATATTGCTAAGCTAAGACGTAAGTTTGAAGAGCTTGGTCATGGCGAATTAATCGAAACTGTTCGAGGTGCCGGATATCGGTTACGCCAAGGGCATTAAGCCCTATCAGAGTAGTGCCTGGCGCATTACCATCATTTTCTCAGCCCTAGTAACGGTCATTATTGGCACCTTGTTACTGGGCATGTATCGCCAGCTGATAAATGAACAAGAGCATCAGCTGGACTTACATCTAGATGCAGAAAAGACCCGTTACCAACAGATGGCGTTAACACTTGATAGGCGCAGTTTTGCGACTCAGGTGCGCGGTGCCGACCCTAAAGTTGCCCTGATTGTTTGGCGTGACTCCCTCGATCTGGTTGGTTCGCTAAGTATGATCCCCAAAGATATGCCTATGCTTCCCGAGAAACGTGAGTTTCCGGTATTTACCGGTGGGCCCGAAAAGCTGCATATCTTAACGGGTGGCATGGTGATGACTCGCTATGGCCCTATGCTCATCGCAACCCGTGTCGACCAGCTTGGCGCGTTAATCGACAAATTCACTAATGCGGCAATTACCGCACTGATGCTGACCGTAGTACTAACGCTAGCACTGGGCTATCTATTTTCTAAAGCTATTTTACGCCGCCTAGTACAGTACAACCGCTTGAGTAAGCGGATTGAGCGGGGACAATATTCGACTCGATTACCAGTGAGCTGGCGTCAAGATGAGTTTGATATGCTGGCACGCCAATTTAATGGGGTACTCGATGCCCTAGAGAAGAACTTAGCGGCAGTGCGTGGGGTTACCGATAATATCGCCCACGATCTGCGTACGCCCTTATCTCACCTACGTATTGGGCTTGAGCAGTTACCGAGTAAGCCAGAGGCTGAGCTTGCTGAAAGTTGCGCCATTCTCACTGAAGAACTCGATCATTGTTTGGCGACGTTCGACGCCATGTTGTCATTAACACGCATCGAAGAGGGGCAGCAAACACTCGAACTGCAAGATGTCAGCTTAATTAATATCAGCCAAGATCTATTTGAAATGGCCGATGCGATGGCCGAGTTTAACGGTCAGTCGTTGAAGCTCAGCACGGGTGAAGAGTTTCAGGTCAGTGGCGACAAGTATCTATTATTTCAGGCACTGTTTAACTTGGTCGATAACGCGATTAAATATTCGGGTGAGGGCGCTGAAATTAGCATTTCTCAGAACCGTAATGTTATTTCAATTCAAGATAATGGCCCCGGGATCCCTGAGACTTCTCGTGAGAAGGTATTCGAGCGCTTAGTGCGGTTAGATCCGAGTCGTCACCATAAAGGCACGGGCTTAGGTTTATCTATGGTGAAGGCGATTCTGTCGCGTCATAATGCTAAAATAGCCTTAACCGATAATCAGCCTGGTCTAAAGGTTATTATTACGTTTTAATCTTTGCGCTAGCCGAGCTACTGCCAATTCCTGGAAACCTCAATCTATGTATCAAGTCATTGCCGATGAACGCGACTTTATTGTTATTAATAAGTCCGCCGAGGTGCATTTCCATAGCCAAGACGGTAGCGCTGGCGTAGTTGCTCAAGCCGAGGCCGATCTTGGGATTAAGCTCTACGCCGTCCATCGACTCGATACCATGACCTCTGGGCTTATTATCCTTGCTAAATCTAGTGCTGCTGCGGCTGAGTTTACTCGCATGTTTTCAACGCATTTAGTGCAAAAGTATTATCTCGCACTGGCAAAGGGGAAGCCTAAAAAGAAGCAAGGCTGGGTGATTGGTGACATGGCCAAATCTCGTCGTAGCATGCATAAACTCCTTCGCACGACAGACAACCCGGCAATTACCCAGTTCTTTTCTCATTCTATTGCAGAGGGCGATCGTTTGTATCTGCTCAAGCCCCATAGTGGTAAAACGCATCAACTTAGAGTCGCACTCGCTAGCATAGGTGTGCCTATCTTAGGCGATAGTCTTTACGGCGGAGCGGATGCTGATAGGGGCTATCTGCATGCTTACTGCCTGCAGTTCGATTACTTAGGTGTGCAGTATCAATATATTGCAGCACCAACCTCCGGAGAGTTCTTCCAACAGTCCGCAGTCAGTGCGCAACTTAACGTTTGGCAGCAGCCTCATGATTTATCTTGGCCTAAGCTAAAGAAAAGCTAGATGCGTTAGCACGTTTTTATTTATGTTTCGTCTTGTGGGTTTAAGTGTCAATAATCGGTAAGTATTGTGGCTTATATTGGCTTTTGCATTCACAATTCAGGCGATAACGAGTAGGATAGTGCCCCTAAAAAGTCCTTATCATTGGGCTATGAATTTTATGGTCGCTCATATCACTGAGTGACAATACTAAGGGTAGACTTAAACGTGCATAAGCGAGCCATATATCCTGGAACATTTGACCCAGTTACCAATGGTCATGCCGATCTTATTGAGCGTGCCGCCAATTTATTTGAGCACGTGATTATTGGCATTGCGGCGAATCCCTCTAAACAGCCTAGATTTACCCTTGCAGAGCGTGTCGATTTATTAAAAATAGTCACGGCTCACCTCGATAACGTCGAGGTGGTCGGCTTTAGTGGCTTATTAGTGGATTTTGCAAAGGAACAAAATGCTAGCGTCTTGGTCAGAGGATTGCGCGCGGTTTCTGATTTCGAATATGAATTTCAGCTAGCCAATATGAATCGTCGTTTGAGTCCTGATCTTGAAAGCGTGTTTCTAACTCCGGCAGAAGAAAACTCGTTTATTTCATCGAGCTTAGTCAAAGAGGTTGCGCTTCATGGCGGCGATGTTAGCCAGTTTGTTCACGCTGAAGTCGCAAATGCATTAACGGTTAAGGCTAAATAGTTGTCCATGCTTAAATTTATTAAAACATCTGCCATTCAGCTTTTATCGGTATTAGCACTGGTTTACTCAAGTGTTAGCATTGCAGCACCTTGGGTCGACACCTCAGATATCTACCTTAGAGCCGATATTCAAGCCCTGGCCGATGCGGGTGTGATTACGGTTCCGGTTAATACCTATCCATTAATGTGGTCAGGTATTGGTGCAGATCTTGCCAAAGCAGAGCCATCAATGCTGACACCAGCATTAATCGATGCCTATTCGCGGGTGAATTATTACTACCGTAATGCCGTCGATAATCGCGGTAATACCAGTATAAAGCTTGCGGCAGCAAGCGACCCAGCGCGGTTTCAACACTTTGGCTCAGATTATCGTGAGCAAGGTGAGCTGGGTGCATCATACGAGTACGTAGGCGAGCGATTTGCTTATAAGCTATCGGCGTCAGCCAATTATAAACCGAGTGATGACGAAGAGTTTCGTTTCGATGACTCCTATCTTGCGATGGCACTGGGTAACTGGATGTTTACCTTTGGCGCCGTTGAACAGTGGTGGGGCCCGGGATTTGACTCGGCACTGCATAAGTCGAATAACGCTAGGCCGATGCCGTCGTTAATGCTGAGCCGTAATAATGCACAGGCTTTCGAGACGCCTTGGTTATCTTGGCTCGGCCCTTGGACCTTTACCGCAGGCATTAGTCGTTTTGAAGAGGAGCGCTATGCTCCTAATGCACTGTTATGGAATTTCCGAGGCTCGATTCGCCCCTTTAGACAACTTGAAATGGGGCTGTCGTGGACCACTCAATTTTGTGGTGATGGTCAAGAGTGTACTTGGGACAGCGCCTTTAAATCGATAACGGGTCAGCGCGATTGCCGTGCAGATAACGTCGATGAAGTGGGCTGTAGTAACTATGGCAACCAGATGGCCGGATACGACATCCGCTTTAGCGATACTTGGTACAATGTGCCGTTTGGTGTGTATTACGAAAGAACCTGTGAAGATGCTAAAAGCTCTGCGCCATGGGATATCGTCGATTGTGGTTCAATGTTCGGTGCCGATACGCGTTTTAATTTAGATGGTCAGCAGTATAAGTTGTTCCTCGAGTACACAGATACTATGGTGTTCTGCGGTGAAGATGAAAATGCCTTTAACTGTTTCTATGAGCATTCAACCTATAGAAGTGGTTCACGTTATTACGGCCGCGCATTGGGTAGCACCTATGACAGTGACGCTAATGTGTATGTTTTAGGCTTAATCGGTCAGTTTGCTGATAGCAAAGGTTTTACCTCGTTACTGCGTTATGCTCAGCTTAATAAAGATGGTAAAAGCCCTAGCCACGGATGGGCACCACAGCCGAAAAAAGAGGACTTGTTGATGCTGGAGTTGAGCTATCGCATGCCATTTTGGTATGGCATGATGAGCGTGGGTGGCACTGTGTCTCAATCAGAATTTGAGGTGCAAGATAACGAAACCAATGCCACCGTATTTGGTACATACGAGTACAAATTCTAGATGATTAAATAGAGCCAACGCCAAAAGCGTTGGCTTTTTAGTATTTAAAGCAGATGAGGTTGGCACTGCAAAGATGCAGCTTGTACTGATCTCTATCGAGCCTACTAACTAAAAATTACATAATCGTGGGTTAAAGTACGTTTTTATTTTTAAATCTTTATCTTTTTCTGTAGGTTACAGCAGAAGCTTAATCAGTTTCTGTATAGAGATGTTTGGTGAGGATCATAGAGGAAAGCCTGAATTTCCCAGTGCTCGCCGATAGTGAATACACCTCTTTGGTAGTGGTTTCAGTCAAAGATTGAACAGGGCTAAGTTTAGCTCTAACAACTTTTTTGGAGTACATATTTTGATTTCAGTCGTTATCCCAGCAAAAGACGAGCAAGCTAATATCGGTCCCTTAGTCGAAGAGATCCATCGAGCCCTAAAAGATAAAACGCCTTTTGAAGTGATAGTTGTTGATGACGGCAGCAGTGATGATACTTTTGGTGAGTTGCTGCGCACCGGCGAGCGACTCGGTTGTGCGACGAAAGCAATTCGTCATCAAAAAAGCACCGGCCAAAGTACCGCGCTGCATACTGGCGTACAAAACGCCAGTGGAGACATCATTGCCACCTTAGATGCCGATGGTCAAAATGATCCAGCCGATATTCCCGCGATGTTAGATCTTATTCCCACCATGACCCATAGTGATTTTTGTATCGCCGGTTACCGTAAAAACCGTAAAGATACCGCCTGGAAACGCTTTCAGTCTCGTGTCGCCAATAAAATTCGCGACGCCCTACTCGGTGACGGCGTACCAGACACCGGCTGTGGCTTAAAAGTCTTTCCAAAAGCCAGCTTTTTAAAGCTGCCATATTTCGATCATATGCACCGTTATATACCTGCGCTTATTCGTCGTCATGGCGGTGAGATAAAAGTCTCGGTAGTCAATCACAGAGACCGCATGGAAGGTGAGTCAAAGTACACCGCATGGAACCGAGTGTGGGTGGGCATTGTTGATATCATGGGGGTGATGTGGCTTAACCGCAGAACGCGTTTACCCAATGTGGTCAAAACTGAGACCACACAGGTCAAGTAACGATGAAGCGCTTAGCTAAAACATTATTGGTCATCACAATACTGGTATTGTTGATGTTTGCAGCCCAGCAAGGTCTATTTGAGCACTTAACCGATAGCAACTGGGTAGGCAACTATGTTGAACAGAACGGTAACAGCGCCTTGGCAGTACTGTTTCTCATGGGGGCGGCATTCACCAGTGTTGGTGGCCCACGACAAGTCATCGCCTTTGTATTGGGGTTTGCTTTAGGCGGCGTTTATGGTGCATTACTGGCCACATTGTCAGCACTGCTCGGTTGCGTGATCACCTTCTACTTTGCCCGGTTAACCTTCAGAAGCAGCCTTAAGAAACGCTTCAAAGATAAACTGTTTCGTTTCGAGAGGTTGATCATTCATCGTACTTTCTTGAAGGTACTGATGATTCGATTGTTACCTATTGGCAGTAACGCTTTAACCAACTTATTTGCAGGCACGACTCATGTGAGTGCGTGGAAATTTTTTGCCGGTAGCGGTATAGGTTACCTGCCGCAGATGCTTATCTTTAGTTTTGCAGGTGCAGGCATTGGCCTGTCAGACCACAACAACTTAATCATTAGTATTGTGCTGTTTATTTTCTCCTCTCTGATCGGTGCATACCTGTATAAAACGCGCTTGCGTAAACAGGTGGGCGAGATTGTTACCGATGAATAATAAGGTTTACTAAAAATGATATTGAAATCGCTACAACAACGATTCAATAGTGACGACTATTATCAAGTATTGAGCATGCTGCTGCTGTTTGCCGCGGTGATTTTACTGGTAGGTATTGGCTGGCGTTCTCCTTGGCCAGCTGATGAACCCCGTTTTGCCGAAGTGGCCAGAGAGATGGTGGATTCTGGGCAGTGGTTTTTCCCCCAGCGCGGAGGGGAGTTTTACCCCGATAAACCGCCAGTATTTATGTGGGCTATCGCACTATTTTATGGCTTAACCGGCAGCTTAAAAGTCGCCTTCTTATTGCCAAATGCCTTAGCGGGTTTTCTAACGCTATTTTTGGTTTATGACCTAGGCTCAAGACTGTGGAATGTGCGTGTCGGCCGTAATGCCGCCTTGTTGTTGATGTTGGCGCCGCAGTTTTTAATCCAGAGTAAAAATGCGCAGATTGATGCCATGGTGATGTGTTGGATCACCTTAGGCTGTTATGGTTTGCTGCGTCACTTTATGACGGGGCCCCATTGGCGCTGGTATTTTGCTGGCTGGGCCTTTATGGGGCTAGGGGTGATCACCAAAGGCGTGGGCTTCTTGCCACTGCTGATGCTGATCCCGATTATCGCTTATGCGCTGATCCAAAAAGGTCTGTTTAAAGGCCGCCTTAAATGGTGGTGCCTAGCGGGGCCATTGGCCATGTTGGCGGTGATTGCCTGTTGGCTGGTGCCTATGGTGCTGATTGTTCAAAGCCAAGGCACACCAGAGCTAATTCAGTATCAAAACAATATTTTGTTTAAGCAAACCGGTGAGCGATACGTTAATGCTTGGCACCATATTGAGCCTTGGTATTACTTCTTGATGAGTGTGATACCTGTAATGTGGTTCCCGTTGCCGCTATTGATAGTGGCTCACTGGCAACGCTTTGTCGCCAAGGTTAAAGCCGAGCCTACCATTGCCATATTGTTGGTATGGGTAGTGCTAGTAATCGTGTTCTTCAGTATCAGTCCGGGTAAGCGAGGCGTGTATATCTTGCCTGCACTGCCAATGCTCGCACTCGCCTTATCGGCGATTATTACAGGTACCGAGCCTAAGCGTTGGTTTGAGTGGGGCCTAACAGGCTTACTTTGGGTGCTTGGCTTAGTGTTTACTACAGCGGGTATTTTGGCGCTAATTCATCATTCCGTCGTTGTTAAGGCGATGGCCGATTATTCGGCTGACTTAACGCATATGGGATACCTATTGCTGACGGTTGGTTTTATCTGGTTTGCGGTGCTCATTACGCTGCGCCGCTCACAAGCCATGGTGAGAATGGGGATCAGCCTAGCGCTGACATGGATTGTAATGAGCACATGGGGTTACAGTATTTTAGAGCCTATGCGTACGCCGCAAGCCTTAATGGCTAACGCTGCTAAGGCGATAGGTCCAGATGGTCAACTTGGCTTAGTTAAATTTAAAGAACAGTTTATCTTGTTCTCTCCTGTTGATATTACCCACTTTAGCTACCTTGCCCCGCTTGAGCAGCAAGAGCGAAATGCATGGCAGTGGATGCATGAAGGCGATAAGCGCTTTATCTTAGTCGGCGATCATCAACAGCTTAACTGTTTTGATTTTACTGGTGCGAAAAGCATGGGCGTCGCTCATCGCGATGATTGGGTATTGTTAAGCAAAGATAATTTGCTACCGACATGCGCCGAGCCAGATAGACGTTATCAGTATGTCACCCCGACGCCAGGGCGCTGGATGGATTGATCTTAGGTTCTAGGTCCTAGGAAAGGCAGGTCCTAGGATTTAGAGCTTAGTTCCTAGGTTCTAGGAAAAGCTGAGACGGTTCAAGCGAAGACGGAAAAGCCGGGAAAGTATGTTCTCTATATGTAGGTTGGGCTTTAGCCCATCAATTCTGTTTTATATAGGATTTGTCGGCATAAATGCCGACCTACAAAACGCTTAGACGGCAGAGTATATCTGTTCTTCTGTAGGTTGGGATTTAGCCCATCAAGCTTGGTTTATGTAAAGGATTTGTCGGCCTAAATGCCGACCTACGAAATGCTTAGACAGAAGAGCATGTATGTTCTTCTGTAGGTAGGGCTTTAGCCCATCAATTCTGGTTTATATAGGATTTGTCGGCCTAAATGCCGACCTACGGAAAGGCTAAGACGGTT
Source organism: Shewanella sp. 0m-8 (assembly GCF_052977265.1). Lineage (NCBI taxonomy): Bacteria > Pseudomonadati > Pseudomonadota > Gammaproteobacteria > Alteromonadales > Shewanellaceae > Shewanella > Shewanella sp. 0m-8. The sequence continues at coordinate 28,843 of NZ_JBRIMB010000033.1, forward strand.
TAAAAAGGTCCTAGGAAAAGCTAAGACGGTACAAGTCAAGATGGAAAAGCCGTAAAAGCTAAGCAAAGCCAAAGCTACGGTTTTGGCTTTTGCATTTGCTTTTCCTCGCAGGGCGCAGCCCGTCCTAGAACCTAGGTCCTAGAAGTGAGCTTGCGAACGCTCTCGCACCTTCTTTTAAAGCTTTTGGCAAAGGCTACAGAAAACCGTCGCCCGCTGGCCAAGCTTTATTTCACTCAGCATATGTCCGCACTGAGTGCAGGTCTCGCCGCCACGCCCATAAACATGCAGCTTTTGCGCAAAGTAGCCCGGTTTGCCATCGGCATTAGTAAAGTCTTTTAAAGTCGTACCACCTTGCTCTATCGCCCTTGCCAAGATCTGTTTCACTTCGCTAACCAAAATAGTAATACGCTCTGCATCGACTTTGCCAGCTTCAGTCTGTGGATGAATGCCTGCGGCAAACAGCGCCTCATTCGCGTAAATATTACCCACGCCAACCACGATATGATTGTCCATCAAGCAGAGCTTTATGGCCTTCTTCTTATTGGCTAAAGCCTCAAGCAGGTAAGGGGCATTAAAGGCATCAGTGAGTGGCTCTGGGCCCAGTTTTGACAGTAATGGATGGGCTTGCTCTGGCAGTTCACACCATAGCCAAGCACCAAAGCGCCTTGGGTCATTAAAGCGCAGGGCTTTACCGCTCGCGAGCACCAGATCAATATGATCATGCTTTTCCACTGGCGTGGAGGCGGGCAGAATACGAAGGCTACCCGACATGCCTAAATGCACTATGGTGGTTCCCGCATCCGTATCAATCAGCAGATACTTAGCACGGCGGCGTACATTGCGAATGGTCTGGCCGATAATCTGCTTAGCAATGTCGGGGACTGGCCATCTAAGTGAAGGGTTACGGATGATTAAGTCAGTCACTTCATTACCAATAAGGTAAGGCGATACACCTTGCCTGGTGACTTCAACTTCGGGGAGTTCCGGCATGTATTCTCTCTTTTATGGTTATTTAGTGATGGCTTGAATTTCGCGATACGACGAACTTACTTTACGTTCAGGATTAGAGCCTATATTACGCACTTAGCTTGCTAGCCTAAATTACTAGCTTAGTTTGCTTGAGCACGAACAATAGGGATTAAGCTTTCACGTAAACTTGCTGGGATCTGATACCAATTCCCAGCCGGTGACTTTAGCAAGCCTTGCTCACTAAATAAAATCCACAGCTGTGCATCAATCAGGTCATTGACCTGGATCACCAGCTCTATAGGCTCGCCTGAAGTTTCAGGATTATCGGTGAGTGCCGAGATATGCACTTGTTCCCACGCATTAGACCACTCTAAACAGTTGAGCACTTCGCTGCTACATTGCCAACCAGACTGGCGTTTTTGCAGCCAAAGCTCACCGTATTGTAACTGGGATAGCGGCGCAGCTTTGTCGAAGAGTGCCTGAGTCTGCAGTGGCGTTATTTTGCTGTTATCGTCAATGACGGTAAGCACTGAAATCATCAAAATAGATGCGAGGATGATGATGGTGTTCCACTTTTTGCGAGAGAAAGCCATGTTGGGAATTCAGCTTTTTGTTTTATTTAGGGGATCTGATAAGTGTATCTGCAAGTGGGTGGAACCACAAATAGTTGGTTTCAAGCTGGCGCTTGGGCTTTTAAAAATGAGCCATCGTGCGAATCAGCCGAACTTGAAGATGTTACCGAGGCTTAAGAAGCGCATGTTGCGGAACTGGTTTTCCGGTGCGCTTAAATGCGACGAAATCTAAAAAATATCTCAAACCTGTATTCTGCCAGATAAACAAAACCCGACATTAGCGTCGGGTTTTATGTATAGGGCACATGAATTAACAGTCAAACACTGTGGCTACAGAAACCACCAACAAGCGAAACAACGGTTCAAGCAGCAGTTAATCACTCCCTGTATCAGTGGTGGAGTTTTATACCGCAATCCAAGCTTGAGTCTTGCCAATTAACTGTCAGAAGGCCTAATTTATTACCTTTATATTGTAAGTTGCTGCCTCGGTAGGTTTTGAACCTGATGGGCAAGTAGTCGATACTCTACTGTTTAGTAAATTAAAATATGAAATCTTGCCAATATTCGCCTATACCTATTGAGTGCATAATTTTTATACACCTGTTTTTTATATGGAGATAGATATGGTGTCATATACCAAGATACTCGCGCTTATTTTATTTAGTTTCATATTAACGGCTTGTGGTGGGGATGATGGTGATGGGCCCGTTTGCCCGCCAAATGTGCCTTGTGAGCTGTTAGATAATAATGCTGCCCCAACGGCTGGTGAAACCGTCACTTATGAGGTCGTTTTAAGCATTACCGATGCCGAGGGTAATGAGATCTCGTCTATCTCCTCGATTAATCCTGGACGGCTAGTTGCTACCGTCACTGGGCTGACTGAACCGGTTATCGTCACCTTTAGTGGCACCTTAGGCGATTTACCTATAACGACTGCTGTTACCGATGATGAGGGCAATGCCAGTGTTGTTATTTACGCTGGAAGTCAGCTCGGAGCAGGCACGATAACTGCTAGCCTGGTTACGGGTGAGCAAGATACGGCAATCTTAGTCGTGGGTGCGACGAACCTAGAGATGGGAAGCGGCGATCCACTACAGGTTGGTGTTGCAAGTGTGAGTTCGAGTTCGCTATCTGCTGGTGGCACCACAAGCGTGTCGGTGTTGATTGTTGATGAACAAGGCTTACCTTTTAAGGAACCTGCAGATGTCTATTTCACATCGGCATGTGCACAGCTCTCGACGCCATTAGCCCAATTAGACTCGCCAGTGCTTTTGGTGGGCGGAGTCGCAACGAGTACCTATACCGCCAAAGGCTGCGCCGGTGATGACCCGATTAATGTAAAAGCAACGGTTGCAGGCTTGGACTTGATTGCTTCGGCGACCATTAATGTACTCGAAGCCAAAGAAGGCAGTATTAGCTTTGTCTCCGCAGAGCCTTCGTTAATCTCCATTAAAACAACGGGTGGCAGAGAGACTTCAGTCGTTAAGTTCCAAGTCTTTGATACCAGTGGTAACCCGGTCACTAATAAACCAGTCAGTTTTAAACTTAACACCGAAATGGGCGGAACCTACCTCAGTGATGAGCATGGGATCACCGATAACAGCGGTATGGTGCAGACGGTGGTGAACTCAGGAACAGTTGCCACAACGGTTCGAGTTATGGCCACCGTTGATGATAGCGATCCACAGCTTATCACTCAGTCGAGTAAACTGATTATCTCTACCGGTATCCCAGATCAAGATAGCTTCACTTTGGCTATCAAAACGCTAAACCCTGAGGCTTATGATATTGCCGGTGTTGAGGTTCCTGTCAGTGTTTTCCTTGCTGATGCGTTTAATAATTTTGCACCCGATGGCACCGCTGTGTATTTCACCACAGAGGGCGGCGCTATCGATGATTCCTGCTTTACCCTAGATGGAAAGTGCTCTGTAGTTTGGCGAAGCCATAATCCAGCGCCTGAAGATGGTCGCTCCACTATCACTGCTTATGCATTGGGGGAAGAATCTTTTCCTGACTCCAACGGTAATGGCCGTTTTGATGCCGATGAGGTGCCTTTATTCTTGTCGGTTGGTGTTGATGGCAAACCATACGATATGGATGAAGCGTTTAACGATTACAATGAAAATGGAATATATGAGCCTGAGAACCTAGAAGAGCTCATCGACTTTAATGTTGATGGTCAATTTACGGAGAAAGACGGGCTTTATAACGGAGTATTGTGTCACGAGTCCAATCTCGATAGTTGTGCTGACAACAAATCAATTCATATTAGGAGTAGTGTCGTTATTGTAATGTCTGGTAGTACCGCCGTTGGTTCTAATATTGTTGTGACCGATAGCGAGAATGATAATGGCGATCAAGAGCTAGACATTGTTGGAACTGATGTTGGTCAGGTGTCGCTAACGATCACAGATAGCAATGATCAGCAGATGCCAGCGGGTTCCGTTGTCACTTTTACCACGACAGTGGGAGAAGTTGTGGGGCAGAGCAGTTTTATATGGCCGAATAGTAATGAGCCTGGCGGACAGAGTTATGGTGTTGCTGTTAAAGGGGGAACGGATGTTGAAACGGGAGAGTTGGTTGTTGTGGTGAAAACACCGAGTGGGCATGAGTCAACGCCGTTGATTATTCCCATCAATATTACTCAATAGTAACTTCGCAAAAGGCACCTTTAAGGTGCCTTTTTTGTTTGTACTATTTTCAATAATTATTATCTCGCTATCGATGGCTCATCTCGATGCTGTTTCTACAAGTGTTTTTTATGACTTCGGCAACTTCGATGGGGAAATGGTGGTTTCTGCTTGTTAATCTATTTCATTTTTTTCGATGGATAGTCGCTTAATAAACATGAAATCAGCGACCTAGCTGATACTTGCAGAGAACAATCATGTTACCTAAAGAAATTGCTCAATTGGCTGTGCAGAAGCTAAATAAGAAGTTATCTAACGAAATTTTTTTGATCATTCAGAATGATCGTGAATTAATGCAGGCATACCTTAAGGCTGTTGAGGCTAGTGGTGTTGAGTCGGTAAATCAGCAGATTGGTAAAGAGATTAAGGCGTCTTACCAATTGGTTAATATCAATAAGCGCGAAGATGATCCGTCTTGCACTTTGATTAAGAGTCATCAGATGTTTGAGTAGCGAGACTCTTGCTCGTTTTTGCTTAATCTATCAGGCTACGCCTGACTTCTAAGTTAGACTTCGTCTAACAATTAAAGTCGTGAGCTTCCAGCTCACACACGGCCAAAAGGGGATCAACAGCAATCCCCTCTTGCCTATTTCTTTCATAAAGAGTCCCCTGTCGCCCCTAACGAAGTTGTTGATCCTCATACTTATGGATAAATCACTAACGCTTCCGATGGGGCATCCTGCCCCGCGAAAGCTAACCCGACATCCCTGTCGGATTCACGTGATTTATTCCAACGTACTTCGGCAACTTCGATGGGGAATGGGTGTTTTCTGTAACGTCTGAGTTGATGTTGATTTCGCTTTTTTTCTTTTGCTTTTTATAAGGCTAACGCAAGGGTGAAAGGTCGTGCTTTTCTGACCCAGTGCAGATGCGGCCGTGACCATCCATGACATGGATGTCATGGTCGAGCCTCCATGGATGGACTTGCCGCGTGTCACGGCAGTATCTGCACATACGCCTGCCGCAGGCAATTCGTTGCATCAAATTTAGGCCGAGAGTAATGACAATATTAGAGACAGAAATCGCAACAGTTAAGTTGCTGTAATTGCCCTTTCAAGAACATATATATATGTATTAATAATGCTTTAATTAATTTGATGTGATCTATTAAAACAATGAGTTATATTCAGTTGAATAAGATTGCCAAGATGCACTATTAATTTTAAATACAGTATGGATACCAATGTTGTTGGTTTGGCTGTTTAAAAGGTGTAATAAATTTTTGAGTTTTCGTAAGGAATAAAATGGCAGTAAATATTAACTCCGCATACCGAGTCAGAGAAATACTGAAAATAGTATCGACAAAACCTGATAAAACTCCGTGTCACGAAGTATGGTCAGAGGTTTTCAAAATTGAGGAAACAGATGCTAGCCGAAAGAACTTTAGAATCTCGCGATGCCTTGCTGATTTGCACGATGAGGTAGAATTCATTCGCTCTGAAATGCTCAAATTAGGCTATAGCTCAGAGCTTTATAATTCTAGTCTTAATGCGTGTAACTCTATATTTGCTGTTCAGTTAATTACAAGTCAGTGGTCGTCTCCAAAGCAGCAAATTCGGCCTGAAATTTTGGTAGCATTAGGGTTTTGCTCTGAAATTCTACCAAATGAAGAAGAGTTAGTTGATCTAACAAACTTAGAAGAATTAGCGTCAATGGCTGCCGAGCTGAAAAGTACGCTAGCGAGTTCGACTCTACCTCCATATACGATTCATATTATTGAAAAGCATCTTAGTAAAATTGAGGATGCAATTTCTAAATATCGTGCAGTTGGCTCTAAAGCATTAGAAGAGGTTGTTCAATCAGCTTATGGTGAGGTTATTGCCAACGAAGAAGCGTTTAAAGAAGCTAAAGGTAGCACTGAAGTACAAAAATTATCTGCTATGTGGCAAAAAACAAAAAGTGTTTTAGATGGCGTAGTTTCAGCGGAAAAACGATTGGGGGCTGCACAAGGAATGGCTCAAAAAGGTAGTGACTTATTGGAGTTCATTCAACATATAGCTCTTTAAATTAGGTGCCATGACCTGTTAAGTGCAGTGCCTCCAAACAAAACCCGACAGTGACGTCGGGTTTTATGTATCTAGCGTACAGCTAACTCCAAGCTAACAGTCAAACTCTGTGGCTGCAGAAAACACCAGACCACCAACAAGCGAAAACTAACTGTTCAAGCAACAGTTAACCGCCCGTTGCATTCATAAACCGCAGGATCTGGGTTTCGCCATTTGGGTCAAAATGGTGTTCCTTGGGCTTGTGTTGAATGCCGTCTAGAATCGCGACTTTAAGCTTTTCTATGTCACCGGGGAACTCGCGTACAATCGCTTTTAAGTCGACCGAGTTTTCGTTGCCTAAGCAGAGTAACAGTTTGCCCTCTACGGTGACGCGGACGCGGTTACATTCGTGGCAAAAGTTGTTGCTGTGTGGCGAGATAAAGCCTACGTGGATGTCGCTGCCGGGCATGGTGAAGTAACGCGCAGGTCCACCTGTACGGCGGTTTGAGGCGATAAGCGGGTAACGCTCGGTGATAATGTCCTGGATCTCTTTACTGCTGCAATGGCGGCTGCGCTTGCGCTCATCGATTACGCCAAGCGGCATCTCTTCGATAAAGGCGATATCTAGGTCACGCTCGCGGCAAAACTCGATTAAATCTAAGACTTCATCATCGTTTTGACCACGCAAAATCACCGCGTTGATCTTAATCTTTTTAAAGCCCGCTGCAATGGCGGCGTCGATACCCGCGATAACGCGGTCAACTTTGCCGTTACGGGTCAGCGTGGTAAACAGATCCGGCTTTAGCGTATCTAGGCTGATGTTGAGTCGGTTTAACCCTGAATCATGCATCTCTGCCGCGAAGTGGGTTAAACGCGAGCCGTTGGTTGTCATCGACAACTCTTCAAGCCCAGGTAACTTACCTAATAGCTTCACTAGCTGATCGCAGTCGGTGCGCACTAACGGCTCACCGCCGGTTAAGCGGATTTTCTTTACGCCAAGTTCGGTAAAAGCTTGGGCAACCCAAGCTAATTCTTCCAGACTTAACACATGCTCTCTGCCTAAAAAGCAGGGATCTTCGCTCATGCAATACACGCAGCGAAAATCACAGCGATCAGTGACTGATAGGCGCAGGTATTCTACCGTGCGACCAAAAGTGTCAACGATTAAACTCATACTAACTACCTACATGACCTCTATAGAAGGTCGGCAAAAGGTTGAATATAAACTGTGTCACCTGGATTTAACTGGTCATCTTTCTCGCCTATTACGATGAGACAGTTTCCTTTTACCATTGAGCTAAGCATCCCTGAGCCCTGAGCACCTGTTGTGGTTACATGTAACTTGCCGTCAGCAGCTAAATGATAGATGCCGCGGGTAAACTCTGTTCGGCCAGTACGGCTGCGCAGCGGTTTGTCGGTAATCGCGGGTACCATAGCCGGTGCCCAGTTTTGCTCGCCTGCAAGCTTACGAATTGCTGGCTGTACAAATTGTAAGAACGACACCATTACTGCTACTGGGTTACCCGGTAAACCGAAGAATAAGCTATCGTCGATTTGGCCAAAGGCTAGTGGGCGACCCGGACGCATATTGATGCGCCAGAAGTTAATTTGTCCGACCTGTTCAAGTACGGTTTTAATATAATCGGCGTCGCCGACTGATACACCGCCTGAACTGATCACAATATCTGCCTGCGCGGCGCCATCTTTTAACGCTTGCGCCAGTGCCGCTTCTGAATCTTGAATAATGCCTAAATCGATCACTTCACAACCTAGCTTTTTCGCCATCGACTTGATGGTGTAGCGGTTAGAATCGAATATGCAGTTAGCCTTTAATGGCTCCCCTGGCTGGCAAACTTCATCGCCAGTTGAGAACACGGCAACTTTTGGACGTTTAAATACCGGTAACTCACCAAAGCCAAGTGAGGCGAGTAAACCTTGCTCTGCAGCGTGCAAGCGAGTGTGGGCTGCAAGGGCTATTGCACCTTGAGCAATGTCTTCACCCGCTTGGCGTACGTGCTGGCCTAGGCTCATTTCACCTTCAAAACGCACTTTGCCATCTTGCTCGTTGGCAAGCTCGCGTAGCTGAATCGTGTCTGCTCCTGCTGGCAATGGTGCGCCTGTCATAATGCGCACGGCTTCGCCAGCGGCAATGGTGCCGTTGTAAGCGTGGCCAGCCATCACTTCGCCAACCATCTTGTACGCTGCGCTGCTGTCATCACTCAGTTTAAAGGCGTAACCGTCCATTGCTGAGTTGGTGTGCTGTGGCACATCGACAGGTGAAATGGCGTCGCTTGCAAGGATACGGTTCTCTAGTTCATCAAGCTCAACCGCTTCAGTTGCGGTTACCGGCTTAACGTAAGATAAAATCTTATCGATACCTTGTCGCACTGACAGCGTGCTGCTGTTATCTAACTCGCAGCCACAGGTTGGCGCCATAGGTAAATCAACCGGGCATGGCTTCCATGCGGCAATGTACTCACCCACATAGTCAGCGATTTGCTCAATATTATTGATGTCTAAGCGGCGTAGTTCGCTGGGTAATTCGGTGTCATCACAGCAGGCAATGGCTTGAATATTATCATCATTGGTATGGATGAAAGGCTTGCCATGAGCGGCGCGGTGCAGTTCAATTTTAGGCAGTTCGAGCTTTTTAAAACCTTCAACGAGGACGATATCAACCTTGTCGGCTTCAATCTGTTTTAGCAAATGTGGTAGCTCAGGGTCGCCGTCTTTGGCGTCTTCAGTCATTAACGCCCAGCGTACATGAGAGGCAACCAGCATCTGCTTTGCGCCTGCTTTGCGCATTTCATAGCTGTCTTTACCTGGAATATCGACGTCGAAGTTATGATGAGCATGCTTAATGACTGCGAGTCGCACACCTCGGCGATTAAGCTCAGGGATTAATTGCTTTAACAATGTGGTCTTGCCTGTGCCACTGTAGGCGCAGAATCCGAGTACAGGAATCGATAACGGATTAGTAAAAGGTATGCTCATTTACACCTCTAGTGATTTTTTTCATTAGCTATGGCTTCACCTAGCTGCTGTTTTTGTTCTGGTGTGTTCACGTTTACAAATGCATTTGGCTGATCTGAAAACTCGGTGACCACATAGTGATGCTTGGCGTACCAAAAATCGATTTTGCGTTCGCCAGCATCTAAAAATGCTTTCATGGATGCACGTAAACTTGGCTTGAGCAGCATGACGACAGGTTGCTCGCGTTTACCGTCACTCGCCACAGCGAGCTCGGCATCTTCAGCCGTTAATTTCGCTAGCATTCTAGCGACTAAATCTGTTGGTAACAGTGGGCAATCGCAAGGAACGACCAGTAAATATTCTGCATCGGTATTGCTCATTGCGGTGATCATGCCAGCTAGTGGGCCTAAATAGCCGCTATCTTGGTCACTGATCACTTTAAAACCAAACTCAGAATAACGGTTTTGGTTTCGATTTGCGTTGATCAGGATCTCCTTAACTTGAGGTTTTATCCGATCAATAGCATGTTTAATCATCGGCTGATTTTCTAGCTCGACTAAACCTTTGTCGTTTCCACCCATGCGTCTGGCCATACCGCCAGCAAGGATTACTGCATCAACTCGTGCTGTCATCACTGTTACCCTATTGTTTATTGCAGTTTTACTTAAAACTTGCTCATTTAAGTTACCCAAGCGATACGTTCAAATTAGCTGAAAACTCAGCCTGCGCATCATTACTGCTTTTAAGAGCGCAAAGTGTATCGGTGGTAATGGTTTTATCGCTAATCAGCCAAGCATGATCGCATACTTTGGTTAACATACAAGTCTGATGGCTACTAATTAACATGCCAGTTCCCTGCTGTTTTAAGTCGCTAATCATCTGCAAAACTAAATGTTGCGAGTGTTTATCCATATTAGAGGTCGGTTCATCTAGCATCAGTAGCTTGGGCTGGATAATCCAAGCTCTAGCAATCGCTAAGCGCTGCTTTTCTCCGCCAGACAGGCTAGAAGCGGCTTGGGTCAACAGGTGGCGCAACTGCGCTTTGTCGATCGCTTGCTCGGTTCGAGCTTTGAGAAGCTGTGTATCTGCGTGTAAGAATCTTAACGGGTAGGTCAAGTTATACAACACGCTACCTTCAAACAAGTAAGGGTGCTGGTGCAAATAAATGGCCTTGCCGGTGATAGAGTTGCTACGCCACCAGGGGGCAATGCTAAAGCCTTGGGCTTGAATCGTCCCCGATGTTGGCTGAATAAAGCCTGCGAGCAATTTCATCAAGGTGGTTTTACCGCAGCCGTTGTCACCTTGTAGATGAATGACTCGGTTTTGTTCAAACACTAATTTAGCAGCGCTAAACAGATGCTTGCCTTCAAAATGCATCTCAAGATCCTGTGCAATGATCCTCGCACCCGCTTTTGTATTATTGCTTGCTGTTTTCGCTGCCATGATAGATGCCATTTGTTTAATGACTCCTCGGCTCGGCTTTGCCTCTAAGTGTACCTAGAGCAAAGTTTAAAATGAGTGCTAGAACGAGTAGTACAAGTCCGAGTGCAATCGCTTGGGCAAAGTCACCTTTACTGGTTTCCAGTGCAATTGCGGTGGGAATATTACGTGTGACGCCAGCAATATTGCCGCCGACCATCATCGAACAACCAATTTCAGTCAATATACGACTAAACGCGGCAACAATAGCTAATAATAGTGGAACTTTAAGTTCTCTGCAGACTGCCCAGATGGCACTTAATGCTGGTGCACCTAGTGTTCGAGAGGTTTCCCATGCACGGCGATCAACACTGGTAAAAGCCGCTTGGCTCATGGCAACTAATACAGGAGCGCAAATTAGCATCTGGCCTAAAATCATGCCTTTTTGGGTGAACAGCCATTTGAGATCGCCAAGGGGACCCATGCGGGTTAGCAGCAGATAGACCAGCAGGCCGATGACAACTGTTGGAATAGATTGCAAGGTTTGGATTAGATTGGTGACTAACCAGCGGCCAGGAAAGCGAGTAAAGGCCAACAGAAAGCCCAGCACCATAGAAGGCAATAGCGTGATAGCTAAAGCCGCAAATGAGACTGAAAAAGAAACAGCTATAATGGACCACACTTCTGGGTCCAATGAAAACAGCAGGCTTAATGCCTGCTGTATAAGGGCTAACCAGCTTTCATTCATTCGCTATATGTTGCCTTGAACAATTGTTCTCCCTGAACTTTATAATTGTTGATCATGCCTTGCGCTTCAGCGCCGATCAGCCAGTCGCTCAATGCTTTAGCACCCTTGTGGTTTAGTGTTGGGTACTTAGCTTCACTGATGAGTATGATTTGGTATGGGTTAGCCAGTGCTTTACCGCCATCAAAATCTACTGCTAGATCTATTTTACCTGAATAAGCAACAAAAGTGCCACGGTCAGATAGTGTATAACCTTCTAATTCGCTAGCCATTAGTAGCGTTTTGCCCATACCTTGACCAACTGCAGTGTAACCTTTGAATTCTGGAGTAATATTAGCATTCTTCCAAATAAGCAGCTCTTTCATGTTGGTGCCGGAGTTGTCACCACGTGAGATAAAAGGTACACCTGATTTAGCGATTTTAGCAAAGGCTTCTTCAGCGGTTTTGCTTGAACGAATTTGAGCAGGATCGTTCTTTGGACCTAACACTACGAAGTCATTTTCCATAATGCCACGTGGTAGACGGCCGTAACCCTCTTCAACGAATTTTGCTTCAGCGCCTGGCGCATGAGTCATCACAACGTCCACGTCACCCTGGCGAGCAAGCTTAAGGGCTTTGCCGGTACCTGTTGCAATAACTTGTACTTGGTAGCCTGTTTCAGCTTCAAATTTGGGTAATAAATTCTTCAGTAGACCTGAGTTTTCAGTACTAGTCGTGGTAGCAAGCTTAATGACTTCGTTAGCTTGAGCTGGCATACCAACAAATAGCGCAGCGGTAACCGCAAGACCAATAACGCGTTTAAGGTTTAGCATTTTTACTCCTTGGAAAATAAAATGGGCTACTCGATACCTGAGCACCTGATTGAAATCGAATTCAATCGACTTAAAAGCAAGTTTGATGCCATGCTTGGTTTGCGTTATTTCAGTTCACATTTGTAACTCATGTGTGATCTTGGTCGCGTTGATGGCAAAAAAAGCACAGACATTATGTCCCAAGATCGCGATTACATGGTTCATAGTGACCTATTTGAACGGGTTAGATGTTAGACTTGATGCATAATGAGTCAAATTGTCCCTCGGCCAGACAAGGTGGGACAGAGAATAAATAATATGAAGCCACTTCCTTCTGCAGTATCTGTACTGATCGTTGATGATGAACCCGGCATGCGCAGCTTTTTAAAGAAAGCGCTTGCTAAAAAGTTTGCTTTAGTCGAAACCGCGTCCAGCGTCGAAGATGCTGAGCAACTGCGTTCGCGCTGTCATTTTGATCTGTTAATTGTTGATATTCGTCTACCCGGTCGTTCAGGTATTGAATGGCATGAGGCGCTCAACGATCAAGAACGCCGCTCTGATATCATCTTTATGACGGGCTATGCCGATATGGATGTGGCGATCAAGGCACTACGAGCTGGCGCGTCTGATTTCATTATGAAGCCTTTCCATTTAGAGCAGATGATGAAGGCGGTTGACCGCTGTATTGAACGTCGCTTGCTTAAGCGTGAAAATCTGATGCTGCGCCGAGAGGTGTCATTTAACCAATCCTCGACCATCATTGGTCAAAGCGATGCGATGACGGAAGTGAAGCATATTATCGAACGCGTCGCACCAACCAACGCCGTGGTGTTGATTGAGGGCGAATCGGGTACGGGTAAAGAGCTGGTCGCCAGACAGTTGCATATTCTTAGTGGTCGCCAGGGGCCGTTTGTGCCCGTTAACTGTGGCGCGATTGCACCAGAGCTATTAGAAAGTGAGCTGTTTGGTCATTCAGCGGGCGCATTTACCGGTGCAAAAGGTAACAGAGAAGGCTTATTTAGCTTTGCCTCAGGTGGTACAATTTTCCTCGACGAAATCGGTGAAATGCCACTTAAGATGCAAACGGCATTATTGCGCGTACTTGAGCAACGCACCATTCGTCCTGTGGGTAGCGAAAAAGAAATTAATATCGATGTGCGCGTGTTGGCGGCAACTAACCGTAAATTGTCGGAAGAAGTTGAAGCCGGCAACTTTAGACGTGACCTGTACTACCGTCTTAACGTGCTCGATATCGTGATCCCGCCACTGCGCGATCGCCCTGAAGATATCGTTGAGCTAACCCATCACTTTACTTGCCAGTTGGCAGCAGAGTTGGGGGTAAAAGAGGTGGTCTGGAGTCATGAAGACCTATTAAAGCTGCAACAACACGAATGGCCAGGTAATATTCGTGAATTGCGCAATATGATTGAACGCTGCATTTTGTTAGGTAAGCCACCCGCCGAGTACTGGAAAGCACAACCTAAGGCTGAAATGCTGGTTGAGTCGGGTTATCCATTACAATGGGCGCTTAAAGACGTTGAGCGTGACCATGTGACACGTGTTGTTGATGTGCATGGTGGTAATAAATCAGCCGCCGCGCGCGATTTAGGTGTGTCACGTAAGACGCTAGATAGAAAATACAAAGAGTGGTTCGGCGGCGAAGCCGATAAAGAAGAATAACAATAACAATGAGATCGCTCTAGGGGAGTAGCTGTGTCGTTTTTTTCCAATATGTTTGGTGTGAGTTGGCAGCAAATGCAGGCTAAGGTGCGTTATCGCATCTTGATTTTAACCTTGTTGCCTATCTTACTAACCTTAGTCAGTTTGGTTTTTATTACCATATATTGGAATATAAGCTACACAGGTAAGCAGCTGTTTATGAAGGTCAAAGCCGATTTGACCGTGGCAAACAGCACTCTAATTACCGTCCAGGATAATCAAGAAAAACAGCTTGAGTTGGTGATGGAGTCCTGGCCGTTTCAGAATGATTTTCGCCAAATTGGTAATGACTCCAAGCAACAGCGCAATAATCTGCAGCAGGTTTTAGACCAGGCCAAAAAAGATCTTAACTTAGATTTTTTACGGCTGATTAGTGTGTCTGAAGCCGCGGCCGATCCCGATTTAAGGCAGATGCTTCCCCACATCGAAGGCGTGGCACCTTTCTCTGGCTTAATGGTACTCGAACCAAGCCGTTTAGCCCGCATAGACCCTGAACTCGCCGACAGAGCCCAAGTGACTGTAATGAAGACATTGCGGGCACAAGAACCCAGTAAACATTTAGAAAAACGTGGCCTGTTAAGCAGAAGCTTGCTGCCCGTTGCTGATACCAATGGCAACGTTTCCTGGTATTTAGATGGCGGTATCATGCTTAACCGTGACACCCGTATCGTCGATCACATTCGCGACTTAGTGTACGACAAGGGCACATTACCAGAACGCTCAATCGGTACAGTCACCATCTTCCTCGATAATATCCGCATCAGTACCAACGTTCCGCTGCATTTCTTCCCTCAAGGGGATGACAAACAAGGTCGAGCACTCGGCAGTTTGGTGTCATCTGAAGTGCGCGAAAAGGTGCTTAATCAAGGCCTACTCTGGGTCGATAGAGCATTTGTTTTCAACGATTGGTTTATTTCAGCCTATTCACCACTAGAAGATATTAACGGTAAGCGTATCGGTATGATCTATACCGGATTTTCTGAGTCGCCGTTTATCCATAATTACCTGCTTAACATTATTGAGCTCGGGACTATCTTGATGTTGGTGTTGCTGGTCTCTGGTTGGCTGGTTTATCGCGGTGCCTACAGCTTATTGCAACCGATAGAGCGTATTCACCATGTGGTAAAGGCGGTGCAATCGGGTCGTAATTTACGCATAGGATCATTGGGTCTAGACAGTGGCAATGAGCTGTCTAACCTCGCAGAGCAGTTTGATCGCATGCTGGATCTTCTGCAGCGACGCAACACCCAAATTCAAGCCGCAGCCGAGCAGTTAGAAGTTAAAGTTGAAGAGCGTACTCGCAGCTTGCAAGAAAAAACTGAAGAGCTACAAGCTAATGTGGCACTGCTTAATGAGACTCGACAACAGTTGGTGATCAATGAAAAATTGACCGCGTTGGGTGAGCTTACAGCGGGTATTGCTCATGAGATCAATAACCCGACAGCGGTGATCTTAGGCAATATGGAATTGCTTAAATACGAGCTAGGCGATAGAGCTGATGACGTTGAAGAAGAGATTGAGCTAGTGATCCAGCAAGTGGGTCGTATTAGCACCATTATCCGCAGCTTGTTGCAATACAGCCGTCCAGGGGAGTTTAACGCCCCGTTAGAGATGCACCAGATCACCCCCATTATCGAAGAGATGCTGGTATTAGTGCGCCACTCGATTCAAAAGCAGCAAGTGGTGCTTAACCAAGAACTCAATGCGAGTTATCCCATTCAGGTGAACCGCCCGCAACTGCTGCAAGTGCTTATTAATCTCGTGGTAAACGCCGCCCATGCAATGAACGGTAAAGGCCAAATCTGGATCCGTACCTATGACTGGGTGCAGCATGGCGAGCCAGTTGGAGTGAAAATTGAAGTCGAAGATGAAGGTAAGGGTATTCCAGAGGAAGAGCTTAACCGTATTTTCGACCCTTTTTACACCACGCGTAAAGATGGTACTGGATTAGGCTTATCGCTGAGTTACGGCATTATTAAGCGTATTGGTGGCACCATTGAGGTGAGCTCTACAGTAGGCAAGGGTAGCTTGTTTACTATTGGTTTGTACCATAAGGCCATCGAAGACCAGAGTAATACTCCCTATGAAGGCTTGCAGTTTAGCGGTAAGCATAGCGATATGTCGAAAGACTAGCTGCTTAATCAGATCGCTTAAACAAGAGCTCTTGCTCAGAGCTCTTAAACAAGAGTGTTTCAGTAGAACGCTTGAACAGGGCCTTTTAAAGAGTATGGCCAATGCGGTGTCGCTTGCCTACATGCAGGTATTAATCTCAGCACAACTGAATGACAGATAAAAAAATAGCCAGGAAATAATCCTGGCCACAAAGAGTGTGTGAGCAATGTCGTGCTTAATAAAACTCAAACTTTAAGGAGATGAGATGCCTTTAAGTATTAGCGAGTTTCGGAACGCATGCAAATAGTAATCATTATCATTTGATCTTGCAAGTACAATAACCAATCAAATCGTAATCATTTCAAAAATAAATATTACTTGATTTAAAACAGTATTTTAGCTTTCGTTATTTACATTGAAAACCCACTCAGTTTCAGACTGAAATATGTATTTCTTTGAACTTAACTCAAAAAAATAGCCAGGAAATAATCCTGGCCACAAAGAGTGTGTGAGCAATGTCGTGCTTAATAAAACTCTATTGCAGATAAAGATGATGAGAACTTTATGTGTTAATCCGAGTTTTGGAACGCAAGTTAACAATATTCATTCTCATTTGGGTTTGCAAGTTTTATTACGCACTTTTAGCCAATTTACTCACTTATTTCACTAACAGTTATACCCAGCAGTATTAAAAATGCTTTTGTAAGTGCAGCTTATTCTGGCTGTGATTTTGAGCATCGCTAACCATAGCGGTGATCTGATATTGATTACTGATCAGCATGTTTAGCATGCTAGGGAAGCAGTTACGGGTTTTAACGTCGATACGTTGATAGCCTTGCTCAGTCGCCCAGCGTTCTTGATACTCAAGTAAGCTCTTAGCTAAACCTAGACCACGAAAATCAGGTGTGACTCCACCTAGCCAGCTGTAAAATACCTGGTCTTCAGTTTGGTAGCCAAGTTTAAAACCGGCAATTTCACCTTCGACTTTAGCAACAAGCAATAACGCAGGGCCAGCAAGCAGGCGCTGGCTGATCTCTTGGCTAGCGTAACCTTGTTCAAATTCAGGAATGGCAGAATAGACAGTCTGGATCAGCTCAAGCACTTCAGGCGTAAACTCAGTTACGGCTTCAATTTCAATGGTGTACATTTCTAACTCTCAATAACTTCGCCAGTTCACCCTGTAATACAACCAAACCATTGGCTGAAAGGTGAACGAATTGGCGAAATTATAACAGGTCAGTCCAGTTGTTGTTAAGCGTTAACTGCCGTTAGCTGGCGGTTTTACGAGCCGAATCTTGTAAGATCTTATCTTGTAAGAACTTTAATAACAGACCGTATACGGGCAAGAACAGGCCTAAACTAACAATTAGCTTAAATCCGTAATCCACAGTGGCGATTTCTGGCCAGTGTGTTGCCATAAACTCGTCAGTTGAAGCGTAGAAGGCTAGGCCGAAGAACACGATAGTGTCTATCAGGTTGCCGACTATGGTAGATGCTGAAGGTGCAACCCACCAAGACTTGGTCTCTCTGAGCTTGGCAAAAACAAAAATATCCATCAGCTGCCCAACCAGATAGGCCGCGAAGCTTGCAAAAGCGATTCGGAACACAAAACTGTTGAACTCAAGTAGTGCTTCAGCGCCTTGGAAGCTACCTTGGTGGAATACCACGCCCATCAAATAAGAGATGATCAGTGCAGGTACCATGGCGAGGAAGATAATTTTTCTTGCCGCTTGCTGGCCGAATATTCGAACCGTTAGATCGGTAGCTAAATAGACAAAGGGAAAGCTAAATGCACCCCATGTGGTATGGAAGCCAAATATCTGAAAGGGAAGTTGTACAAGGTAGTTACTCGCACAAATAATAACAATATGAAAGCCTGCTAATAGCAGTAATGCACGGCGAACCTGTGCAGGGGTTAACATCAACATCTTGTGGCCTTTTTAAATAAATCGGGCGGGGTTAGGGAACCCGCAATAGCGAACATCGCTATAATTTTACAATTTTTGGTTAAACAGAGTGGTTCGTCCCCTACTTAATATAGGGGGCGCAAATTATAGAGCAGTTTTTTATTTGAGCAAGCGTAAATCTCAGCAGCAGCATAATTTCTGCGTGCTGAGTATGATTAGCAATAGGGATTAAGCGTTACAACTCAGTCAATATCGATAAAATCGTAGTGAGTTTGTTCTCAAGCTCGGTCCACTCTTTATCGGCTTCTGAGCCCGCAACAATACCTGCGCCAGCAAATAAATTGATGCGGCCTGGTTCAATCAGTGCACTGCGTATTGCCACGGCAAATTCGCTTTCATGCTTATTAAAATACCCACATGCTCCCGCATACCAGCCTCTAACGTAGCCTTCTTGCTGACGAATAAAGTTCATCGCCGACTCTTTAGGCAAGCCGCCTACGGCAGGTGTTGGATGCAGCGCCTGGATCAGCTGAAAGTCATTCACACCGGGCTTTAGCTCGGCACGAATAGAGCGGTGCAGATGCTGAATGTGGCTTAGTTTGAATACCGTTGGTGTTTCATCAGCGCCGACATAATTACTGAGTGGGTTAAGAACATTAACGATATGCTGTCTAACAAGTTGGTTTTCGTGGCTATTTTTAGTGTCATCCAGTAACGCCTGCGCCAGTTCTTTGTCTTCTTCTTGGTTTAGCCCGCGCACAGTCGTGCCCGCTAGCGCCTCGGTAAATAGTTCACGTTGACGACGGCGATATAAGCGCTCAGGGGTGCAAGAGATAAAAGTACTGTCTGGGCTAAACTGAAAGCCAAACTGAAAACTGGTTGGATTACGTCCTTGCCAGCAGGCCAGTAACATCCAAGGGTCAACGACTTCATTGATCTCAAGTTGAGTCAGTCGAGACAAAACCACTTTAGGGGTGTCTTCAATAAATTTAGGATGGGTGACACGATTAACCAATTCGTTCCAACGATACTTATCAGGGCGATCGCTACGGCTCATCAGTGCCACTTTGTTAGGTGGTGCTAATGGCTTAGGTGCATCTAATGCTTGCAATGACTGTAGCGCATCATCAATTTCTTGAGCGAAAGCTTGCTCGGTAAAATTGAGGTTAACTAATAGTTTGAATTCGTTACCACTGCGGCGAAGCTCGATGCGCGGCAGAATAAAATGTGCTTTACCAAATTCAGGCCAGCTTTCATTGCGGCGATCAAAAGCCACGCCACCGTAATAGCGTATATCTTGATTGTTGGTAAGGGACCGCTGTTTTTGATACTCAGCAGAGAGCTCACTATCATCAACGTCATCGCCAAAGAAAAAATCTTTGCAACAGCCAATGGCTGCAACTTCTTCCTGGGTATCACGGCCTTTCCAATACACTCTAGGGTAAGTGGTTTGCGCTGCCAGCCAGGCAATCACCGGGATCGGCGAAACCACCACAGACAGCTGCACAATAGGGTCGCTGTTTGGTTGAAGAGTAAAGGATTTGATTTTGTCGGTTAAAGACTTAATAGCTTGAGGCAGCAAGGGGATGGTCAATAAGTACTCCAAACAAATATCATTAGGGCTTGCTTAGAGGAGCTGCCTCTAATTGGGATACACCCATCGCACATTGGTAATAAGAATCTTTACCACAAACTAATAGTCTGAGCATGCAGTGTCAAGTCGATTACTCTACCTGTGTGAGCTTCCACTGACTATTTTATCAGCATGGTTTAGATTTAACCGAAATCATTTCCTTATTCTTTAGTAATAACCTTAGTTATAGCCACTTAGCCACTTAGCCACTTAGCCACTTAGCCATTACCGATACCCAGTGTGCGTTTTTTAATCTGTGACATTCGTGCCCCCTTTTGTCCTTTGCACACAAAGTGTGGGTCAATTTGTCCGTCATTGAGTTTCCATTCTTACCTTAAAGTTCAAATTAGTCGATCTAAGTTTGTTTTATGATTTTATTTACTTGAGAGATAGGCGCAGCTTTTTGAGAATAGCGAAAAACAGATCGTTAGGATGATGAAACTAGATGAAAATGAAACAAAAAGTGCTGAAAGTATCCACATTAGCATTGGCGATGAGCTTAGCTTATCAAGTTCAAGCTGATGAACTTGAGCGAAACCCTATTCTCGACGTAACAGAAGTGATTGTGGTTCACGGTGAACGTGCTTCAGTAACTGAAGCGGCCACGACTCACTGGAGCCTGAATGAAGAAGAGATCAAAGCGTCTGGCGCACAAAGCATTGATCAGATATTAAAAAACGTGCCGGGTATCTACGTTAGAACGGGTGGCCAGGGTACACCTCGCGTGGACATTCGCGGTTTTAAAGCGCGCCATGTGATTTACCTTATCAATGGTGTACCAGCCAATGATGCAGAAGATGGCCAGTTTGACCCAAGCCTTATTCCAACCTCTCAAGTAGCCTCTATAGAGGTATCGGTCGGTCCTTCATCTGTGCTGTACGGCCCTGGTGGCGCTGGTGGTGTGATCAATATTATTACTAAGCAAGGTGACAATGCGCCAGCGATTTCTGGTCGCCTAGAAGCGGCGCGAGACAACACTTTTAACGGTGATTTAAATGCAGCGGGTAGCGGAGATAATTGGCAAGGTCTAGTGAACTACACACGCCAGCAGACCGACGGCTGGCCAATGTCTCATGATTATAAAGATACCGAGTATCAACAAGGCGACGTGCGTGAAAATGCCGATAAGACCTTGAATAACTTCTATGCCCAAGGTAACTACTTAATTAACGATAATACTCAGTTGATGGCAAACATGAGTTTCCGTGATGGCGAGTGGGGTAAGCCTAGTCGTGATGGTCGCGGCACTGGCAGCGTTAAATTTGAACGCGTTGACGATTATCAAGCTAAAACATTCCAGTTAGGTGTCGCCCATAAATTCAATGATATGTTCACTCTGCGTGGTTTTGGTTATCACAACCAGAGCGATGTATTAGAGACCCAATACAAAGATAACACCTATCAAGCCATTAAGGCTCAGCAAGATGGTCGCTCTACCGTACAAGGCGGTAACTTGCAGTTTATCTCTAACTTCGATGATGCCGGTGTATTCACTACAGCTTTGATCGCAGAGAAGCAAAGCTGGGAGTCTGACGCTGTAGCTGCTAATGACGCTGCAACGTATAGCGGCGGCGGAACTGGTGGTGGAAGCGGTGGCGGAAACGGCGGTGGAAGCGGTGGCGGAAACGGCGGTGGAAGCGGTGGCGGAAACGGCGGTGGAAGCGGTGGCGGAAACGGCGGTGG
>NZ_JBRIMB010000034.1:0-47640 GCF_052977265.1 Shewanella sp. 0m-8
TCCCCAGAACAGTAAAACCAAGGCCTCAACGGTATGCCAAAAATAAAAATGCCGTTCACCTTAAGTGAACGGCATTAGCCTTTTGGCTGCGTTTTTATTTTTAGGCCTAAACCAGTACTTAAAGATTATTGACGCTATCTTAAGTTTAGTACTAGCGATATAAACGATGTGAGGGCAAGTGGTGATATGCACTGAATCGAAAAGGAAATAGACTTTGGTGCTCAACAGATCATGGCGGCAGACAAATTTACCGCCTAACTTTATGATTTCCGAGTCTATATATGGCAATGCCTGAATTATCGATTATCGCGCTTATTGCCATCGTTATCGCGATGAGTTATCTGTCTATCTACCCCAAAGTGGCGGGAAGTCATATCAATCGATTGTTTTGGTGTGACATTGGGGTTTCAGCATTTGTGCTACTGCTGGTAGGACTCAAATATTGGGGTTCAGGTCATGAATTTAGCTTGCTAATGTTTGATACAAATTGGTTTTGGTTCACCTTGATACTGTACCTGGCAATCGAGGTGCCTGCCGCAATGTGGTATGGAAAAAAGCACAATATTTCAATGAATAATCATGATAACTAAAGCGTGATTTCTATAAGCTACGACTGACAGCTTAATCGATTGTAAGTTTCTCTATTTATTTACTAATTTTGAAACCGTGATCCTGCCATCAAAGTCGAAATATACTCGCTATAGTGTTAATTAGCTGACATTTTTTATTGTATTTGCTGATTATAATCCGCCTCAGTTTCCGATTCGCTGAGTATGATCTTTAAATGTCTAAACCGTCTTTACTTCTGTCGGCGTTAGCCTTGTCTCTTAGTCTTTGTAGCACACAGGCTTTTGCTTCAATTGATGGCATGAAGCCCATTCCTGTTGAAGGGGCTCCTCTTGGTTATATCATTCATAATCCTTATGAAAATGCGCCTCTCACCGCCTTGGTGACATTGGCGGGTCACGCTATTTCAGCCGTAGAGGTGACGGTTCATGCTAACGATGAAGATGGTGTGAGTCTAACTTATCAAGTCGATGATATGCGCGTGATGGATGAAGGCGGTGTGCCGATTTTTGGTCTTTACCCTGCATTTATTAATCGCTTTACCGTTAAGTGGTTGGAGAATGGTGAGCGTAAATCTCATGAGTATCAGATGCTGACGCCGGATATTGATATGGGTTTTTCAGAAAGTCAGTGGGCTAAAGCGCCAATTGTTGAAGTTGAGCATGTGGACGCTGACTTTAAGGACCGATTGTACTTTGTTAATTGGAGTAATCCAGACGGTAAATCCTCGCCGCTGATGCATAACAATGTTGAGGCGCCCGGGGCCTTTTCGTGGGATGGCAAACCTGGCTTCTTTATCATAGATACCGCAGGTGATATCCGTTGGTATATGAACCCTTATACTACTCATGATGCGAAAACCTACGATAACGCAGGTTACGCCATGGGGATGAACATCACTAAAGATGGCAATATGGTGTGGGTGCAGGGCCAGGGCTGGAAGAAAATGTCGATTATGGGGCGGATGATTTCAGAGCATAATCTGCCGGGTAATTTTATTGATGCCTCCCATGAGGGGATTGAAGGCGCGAACGGTAACGTGTTTATCCGTGCTGCCGCGAAAGATTATCGCACTAGCGACGGCCGCTTAGTCAATACTATTCGCGATCAAATCGTAGAAGTGGATAACACGGGCAAGCTGGTCGATTATTGGGACCTCAATACGATTTTAGATCCAATGCGAGACGCGGCGCTGTTGTCACTCGATGCGGGCGCGGTGTGTCTTAATATCAATATTAAAGATGCGGGTCACCAAACCACTGAAGAAGACTTAGCCAATGCGCCTTATGGCGATATTCACGGTGTGGCAACCGGTCGCAATTGGATCCACGTTAACTCTATCGAGTACGATCCAACCGATGACAGCATTATTATCAGCTCACGTCATCAATCGGCGGTGATTAAAATTGGCCGCGATAAGCAAGTAAAGTGGATTTTAAGTGCCAGTAAGGGCTGGAGTGAAAAATACCAAGATAAGCTATTAAAGCCAATCACTGCAGAAGGTGAGCCTATTTGGTGCAACGAGAAGGGCGCTTGTCAGGACAAGGATTTTGACTTTAGCTGGACATCGCACACGGCTTATTTAGTCCCTGAAAAGGGTACCTTAACCGTATTTGACAACGGTGACGGCCGCGATTTAGGTCAGCCAATGTTTGCCAATGAAAAGTACTCTCGCTCTGTGGAGTATAAAATCGATGAGCAAAACATGACGGTGCAACAAGTTTGGCAGTATGGCAAGGATGAACTTGGCTACGCGGGATACTCGCCAATTACCTCTATCGTTAAATACCAAGCCGATAAAGACAGCATGATGAGTTACTTTGCTTCTGCGGGCTTATTCGGTTTAGGTGGCGGTTACGGTAACATGAAGATGGATGACACCACGGGTAAGGTAAAATCCATTTTGGTCGAACACCGTTATGGTGAAACAAAGCCTGCAGTGCGCATCAATATCGACAGCCACGATATGTTTGCCACTGGCTATCGCGCTCAAGTTATTCGTATTAACGAGATGCTAAAATAAGCTTATTGCTTGAGTTGCTTGAGTTGCTTGAGTTGCTTATTTAAGCTTATAGGCAAAGAGTCTACTAATAAAAATAGCGCCATTAAGGCGCTATTTTTTTGTTTGTAGTAATAGCAAATTAGCGAGCGGTTGCGGCTTTCATATTGCGAGTAAATTCAGCAAGGGCGCTAAGGAGCGCTGCCTCGTTGTCTTTATTCGCGTCAATGATTTTCACCACGGCAGAGCCTGAAATTGCGCCCGCTGCGCCAGCATCAATAGCTGCTTTTACCTGGCTCGGCTCGGCAATACCAAAGCCTAGCAAAGGCGGCGCGCCATTAAACTCTTTTAAACGGTTGAGGATATCGGTAATTGGCATACCGGCTTTGGATTCTGTTCCAGTGACACCTGCGCGCGAGAGTAGGTAGGTATAGCCTTGGCCTTTTTCACTCACAAGCTTGAGAGTGTCACTATCCGCATTGGGCGGCGCGATAAAAATTGGTGCAATACCGTGAGCTTTTGCAGACTCGATAAACGGGGTCGCTTCTTCAACTGGCACATCGGCAATCAATACTGAATCTACACCCGCGGCTTGGCATTTTGCGTAGAAGGTGTCGACACCGTTGGCAAAGACCAGGTTGGCATATAGAAGCAGGCCAATCGGCAGTTCAGGGTATTTAGCTCGAATACTGCTTAGCATCTCAAAGCACTGTGTTGGCGTAGTGCCTGCCGCTAATGAGCGTAGGTTGGCTCCTTGTATTACCGGACCGTCGGCTAATGGATCAGAAAATGGAAAGCCAAGTTCTAGTGCATCGGCACCATTTTTAACTAGGGTGTCGATAATTTTTAGTGATATCTCAGGTGACGGATCACCTAAGGTCACGAATGGCACAAATGCGCCTTGTTTTTTTTCATTTAGGGCGGCAAAGGCTGCCTGATAACGTTGACTCATTGCCACTCTCCTAGCTGTTTTGTGCTGCAGTTGTTTGGTTTTGTTCTGAGCTTTGCTGTTCAACTTTTTGTTGCTCAGCTTTTTTCTCTTCAACTTCCTGTTTCTCAAGAATGTCCGCAACGGTGAAGATATCTTTATCGCCGCGACCTGATAGGTTAACCACAAGCAGGGTTTCTTTGGTGGCTTCTTTTGCCAGTTTTACCGCATAAGCAATCGCGTGAGCAGACTCCAGTGCCGGAATAATGCCCTCTGAACGAGCGAGTAGCTGAAAGGCTTCAAGCGCTTCATCATCGGTCGCAGACTCATACGTAGCGCGCCCCGTGGCTGCAAGGTGCGCATGCTGTGGGCCAACCGATGGGAAATCAAGTCCTGCAGAAACAGAGTAAGACTCCTCAATTTGGCCTTCGCTGTCTTGCATTAATGGCGCTTTCATACCGAAGAAAATACCGGTTTTACCGTGCTTAAGTGGCGCGCCGTGCATTGGGGTATCGATGCCTTTTCCTGCTGGCTCTACACCAATCAGTGCCACTTCTTTCTCGTCGATAAAATCTGCAAACATACCAATCGCGTTTGAGCCACCGCCGACACAGGCGATAACGGCATCAGGCAAACGACCTTCACGTTCAAGGATCTGCGCTTTGGTTTCTTCGCCAATCATGCGTTGGAACTCACGTACAATTGTTGGGAATGGGTGTGGGCCCGCTGCTGTGCCAAGTAGATAGTGGGCTTTGTCATAGCTGCCAGACCAGTCACGCATCGCCTCGTTGCAAGCATCTTTCAACGTGGCAGAACCAGAGGTAACAGGAATAACTTCAGCGCCCATTAACTTCATTCTAAATACGTTAGGTGACTGACGCTCAACATCTTTAGCGCCCATATACACTTTACACTTAAGACCGAGTAAGGCGCAGGCAAGGGCGGTAGCAACGCCATGTTGGCCAGCGCCGGTTTCGGCGATGATCTCTTTCTTACCCATACGTTTAGCCAGTAGCGCCTGACCTAAAACCTGGTTGGTTTTATGGGCACCGCCATGCAGTAGATCTTCACGCTTTAGGTAAATTTTGGCTAACGGGTTAGGGCTTAAGTTACGGGTCAGTGTTAACGCTGTTGGGCGGCCCGCATAATTTTTCAATAATTCAGTGAACTCTTGTTGAAACGCCTCATCTTCTTGCGCTTCGATAAAGGCGGTTTCTAACTGCTTAAGGGCTGGCATTAAAATCTGTGGTACGTACATACCGCCGTATTCCCCAAAGTAGGGATTTAACTTGCTCATAATCTTGTCCTTTATCTTTTCAATTTGTTGCCACTGGCTGGTTGAGCCAATGGCATAATCTTGTTTAGGCTGTTGCTTTGAATCTATTTGGTACTTATTTTCAATTTAATTAGTACTGGCGCAGTCGCGCAAATGTTTCAGTAATTTTGTTGGCATCTTTAATTCCAGGGATTTGCTCAAGACCAGAGTTAAAATCTAAGCCATAAAATCCTTGGTTTGCCGCTTGCACTGCGTTATCAGGGCTTAAACCGCCAGCCAGTAGCGCGAGCTCTTTACTCGGAAGAACCTTTTGCCAGTCAAAGCATTGACCGGTACCGCCAAATTGGCCGTCTGATTTACTATCAAATACTACGCGGTCGATACCTTCTGGAATTACAAGCTCATCACCGTTATTACCTTCAACATCAGTATTTACCGCAATGGCTTTCCAAATTTGTGTTTGGCAGTTCTGCTTGGCAAATATTGCTGTTAACTCAGCGATTTCAAGCTCGGTTTCTTTACCGTGTAACTGCACTGCAAATAGGCCTAAATCGATAGCCAGCTTAGCGATAACATCGACCGCTTCGTTCACAAATACCCCAACCAGGCTCAGCTTGATGCCAGTTTGCTTGAGCTGTTCGACTAAATCCTGTGCTTGCTGTGCAGTCACGGCACGCGGTGATTTTTTAGCAAAGATCAGGCCGCCATAGACTGCGCCAGCTTTAGCCACGGCAAGTATGTCTTCGATACGGGTTAACCCACATACTTTGTTGTGGCCAAGCGTGAGTTTTCGGCAGGCAAGGTCCAGATCGTCTTCTGCCATCAATGAGCTGCCAACCAAGAAGCCATCAACTAATGGGGCTAAACGGCGAACTTGTGCTTGGTTATAAATACCTGATTCACTGATCACTACTCTGTCTGCCGGAATATGCGGTGCAAGCTCTTCTGTGGTTGCAAGGTCGGTCGATAAGTCGCGAAGATTACGATTATTAATACCGATAATCGCAGCATTAAGATCAATGGCGCGAGTTAATTCAACCTGGTTGCTGACTTCAGTTAAAATATCGAGTTGGTATTTTTTCGCTTCTGCAGCAAGCGCTTGATAACGTTCGTCATCGAGCACCGACAACATGAGCAAGATGGCATCAGCGCCTTGGTGAGCGGCAAGTTTGACTTGATATTCGTCTACGAAAAAGTCTTTGCATAAAATGGGCTGACTAACGCGCGCGCGTACACGCGGAATATAGTCCATATCGCCTTGAAAGAACTGCTCATCCGTTAATACAGAAATACCAGCAGCGTAGTGGTTATAGACGTCGCTAATCGCATCGACATCGAATACATCACGAATCAAGCCTTTTGATGGACTGGCCTTTTTACACTCTAAAATAAAGCCAGCATTGGGGGCGTTTAACGCATCAAATAAGCTTCTATCAGAGGTTTTAGGCGTTAAGCTTGCTTCAGCAAAGCGTTGCTTTAATTCGATAATATGCGCCGCTTTTGTATCAACAATCTTAGTTAATACGTTGCTTTCTTTAGCTGCTGTTGGCTTTGTTAGATCCATGCTCACATTAGGCTCCTTTCGCAGCTTGGCTAGCGTTAGCCAGCTGGGTCAATAACTCGTAGGCTTTACCGCTTTTAATTGTCTCTAACGCTAAGGCAGTACCAGCTCTTACATCATCACACACACCTGCAACATACAGCGCGCAGCCAGCATTGATAGCAACGGCATTCATGTGGGCGCTTTGGCCTGCGCCTTGTAAAATAGCACGGGTGTGCTCTGCATTTTCTTCAGGCGCGCCGCCTTCTAAATCTGTTAGTTCAGCGTTTGGTACGCCTAACATGGCAGGCGTAATGCGGTACTCGCTGATCTCGCCATCTTTTAACTCATGTACTAAGGTATCGCCGTGTAGTGCCACTTCATCAAGGCCGCTACCATGAACCACCATAGCGCGCTTGATCCCAAGGGCTTTAACGACCTGGGCAATAGGCGCTACCAGTTCAGGGCTATACACGCCAAGCAGCATAAAGTTTGGGTGGGACGGGTTAATCAAAGGCCCCAATACGTTAAATAAAGTGCGGGTTTTTAGTGCTTGGCGCACAGGTACTGCGTGGGCGACACCGCCATGATAGTGTGGGGCAAACAAGAAGCATAAACCTAGCTCGTCTAAACAATCACGCGCAGTTTCTGGTGCCATGGTCAAATCGATGCCAAATTGCGCCAGTAAGTCTGAAGAGCCTGATTTACTCGACACACTACGGTTACCGTGTTTAGCTACATTGGCGCCCGCCGCTGCAGCGACAAAGGCGGCAGTGGTTGAGATATTGATAGTGTTATGGCCGTCGCCACCAGTGCCGACGATATCAAGGATACCTTTATTAACGGTTGTTTCACTTGGGGTCGGAAAGGCTTTCGCTGCCGCGCGCAGTGCATCTGCTGCACCGGATATTTCATCTATGGTTTCGCCGCGCATTTTCATAGCAACCAGCATACCCCCCATGCTGACGGGGTCCATTTTGCCTTGAATGATTTGGCTAAAGAGCACCTTAGCTTCTTGTCGAGTTAGGCTCTCACCGCGATAAAGGGCTTCGATAAGAGCTTCAGTAGGCTTGATTTCAATTGGTTTAACTTGAGTTTGGCTCATAATCTTATCCTTTTACTTCAGTTGGGCTTAGGCTAGTTAGGTTCTGGTTTCCATCAGCTAAAGAGCGGGCAAGATAATCTAAGCTTTGCACTAATAATTGGCTGCCTAAGGTGGTTAAAATCGATTCAGGGTGAAACTGAAAACCCACCGCCTTGTCTTGTCTATGAATAATCGCCATTGGCATCTCTTCTGTGGTGGCGATAACCTCTAAGCAATCTGGCACTTTCGTTGCCACTAAGCTGTGATAACGAGCCACAGGAAGCGGTGATGGCAAACCTACAAAGATCCCTTGGCCGTTATGAAAGGTTGGGCTCGCTTTACCATGAACGACTTGTTTGGCGCGCTCAACTTTACCGCCGTAATGCTCAACTAATGCTTGGTGGCCAAGACAAATGCCCAGCATTGGGACTTTTCCCGCTACACTTTCAATTAATGCCATCAGCGAGCCAGCTTCATGGGGCGCGCCAGGCCCAGGTGATAATACCAGAGCCGCTGGCACGGTTTCGTTTAACAGTTTGTTGGCGATAAAGTTAGCGTCAACATCGTTACGGTAGATCACGACTTTATAACCAAGGCTTCTAAACTGATCCACTAGGTTGTAAGTGAACGAGTCGAAATTATCGAGTAGATAGATTTTCATCGTCCACCTCCCATCTTTATGGCTGAAATTACCGCTTGTGCTTTTTGGCGAGTCTCATCGGCTTCGGCTTGCGGATCGGAGTCAAACACTACGCCTGCACCTGCTTGAATATAGGCGGTGCCATCTTTTACAAAGGCTGAGCGGATCACAATACAGGTATCCATATCACCAAGGCCATTTAAGTAACCTACGGCGCCGCCGTAGCTGCCACGGCGTGTTTTTTCAGCGCCGCGAATAAGTTGGGCCGCGCTGACCTTCGGGGCACCTGTTAATGTACCCATGTTCATGCAAGCTTGATAAGCATGAAGGGCATCTAAGTCAGTTCTTAACTGACCTGTTACTCGGCTGACTAAATGCATCACGTGGGAATATCTGTCTACCTTTAGTAGTTCAGGTACTTTACGGGTACCGCTTTGGCTAATACGGGCAATATCGTTGCGGGCTAAATCAACTAACATAATGTGTTCAGACAGCTCTTTTTTATCTAAGCGCAGTTCAAGCTCGTTGCGGCTATCTAGATCAAAGTCGATTTCGCCACTGGCGGTTTTACCCCGTTTACGAGTACCAGCAATCGGGTAGATCTCAACTTGATTGCTCTTAGCTTCATATTTGAGTGCACTTTCAGGTGATGCACCAAACAAAGTAAAGTCGTCACCGCGAAAATAAAACATGTAAGGGCTTGGATTCGTCAGCCTTAACGCACGGTATGCACCTAATGTATTTGGGCAAGGTAAGCTAAAACTACGAGATGGCACCACTTGGAAAATATCGCCGGCAATAATGTGCTCTTTGAGAGCATTGACGGTACCTTTGAAGTCTTCATCACAAATATTGACTTGGGTTTTGGCGTCAACTGTTTGCAATTTTGCAATGGGAGCGAGTGAGTGACAGGCTTGCTGTAATTGGGCCATACGCTCATTGAGCTGTTGGCTTACGTGGCTTGAGGTAACGTGTGTGGGCTCAATAAATTGATGAGTAACAATTTCAGCGCTTTGCTGCTGATGATCCACAAGAATTAACGTTTCGGCGAGGTAAAACAAGTAGTCTGGGCAGGTGTTATCCCCCTCTGGCACACTTGGTAGCGGTTCTACGGTATCAATTAAGTCATAAGAGAGTACGCCGCCCAGAAACAGATCTTCAAACTCAGGGCTTTCATCACAGCGAATGTGTTTAACCAGCATTCTGAGACCATCGAGCGGGGAGGTCGACTTTAAGCGGGCATCTTCATCGAGTTGATTACGCTCTTTTTGTAGGGTAACAATGAGGCTCGATTCGGAAGTTACTTGGTATTGGCTACTTGGAAAAGCTTGCTGAAAGAATGTGCGGATAGGGGCTAGCAATGCCTTACCATTGTCAGTTAACGCTTGAAATTGTAACTGGTAACCGTCGCAGCGGATCTTCATGGCTGAGTGTGTCAGGACGATACTCTTTAAGTGATCTTTGCTGTCAATTTCAGCCGATTCAAGCAACATGGTATGAGGGGCATCTTGAGTCACATGCTGGTATAAGCGAAGCGGGTCATCGTGATATGCCAACGCCTCTTTTTGAGTGACAACTTTAGCGATAGTATGCTGTGTCATGCTCATGCTCCTGCTCCTGCCTTGTAGGGTAATGCATTATTCATTGTTTTATCTCACTTTATCTTATATCAATCACGATGCCTATTACACGTCATTGCTCATTGCCCGCTGCCTTGGCTTTCTTGTTTCTCGCTGTTTTATTATCGCTTAAATACAAGAAAGCCCGCAGAGTGTGCGGGCTTTCTTGTTGAATCTTGGCTCAGTTCTATGAGCACACAGTTTCACACCACCCGCTAAGTTGGGAAGTGCCACCACCAATTAATGTTTTGGAAAGTATTAAACTGTGTCATTTAAAATTCATCTTGTTTGTTTCAGTGACTATATAAAAACATTTGCGGGTGAAAGCTGTCAATTGAATATTTCTATTTTTGACTGATTTTCACTAATTGAGTGTATAAATTTGTCTAATTTTATTTTTATAGGGTGATTTTGGTGTTTTTTGAGTGGATTTTGCTAAAAACTGTCATTGTCGAATTTGATTGTTTGTAGCTTGTAAGCCGTTAAATGAACATTGCGCACAATAATGCATCAACAAAGAGACCTACAACCAGTATGTAAAAGCGCGGGCAATGATTTCTTGCTGGATCTCTTGATTTGTTTTGCTGCCTAACAGCTTAATTTTTGTTTCGATAGCCTCGATATTTGATCTAGCGCAAACTTGGTGTAACGCCTGTTAAATATTTGTTGTGATCCGCGCTCGTTTTGGCACACTGAAAATGTGGCCCCAAAGGAGTGAATATGGCTTCAATCAATCAGCTGTTAAAGGCGTTGTTTAATAGTTTCAAAGATTTGATCCCTATTATTTTGGTGGTCTGCTTCTTTGAGATATTTGTCTTACAACAAGCACCCGATAACCTTTTTTCGATTTTAATCGGTCTTGTTTTCATTATCGTCGGGTTAACTTTCTTTGTATTTGGTCTCGAAATGGGACTGTTTCCCATCGGTGAATCGCTTGCGCAGGCACTGGCTCGCAAGGGCAGCGTGTTTTGGTTAGTGGTATTTTCTTTTTCGCTCGGCTTTGGCACCACATTGGCAGAGCCTGCGTTAACCGCTGTGGCTAATGAAGCGGCGGAGGTAGCAGCTGAGGTCGGGGCGATAAAGTCGAGTGAAGCGTCAATGGATAGCTACGCTATGGGGCTGAGATTAACCGTGGCCTTATCAGTGGGCCTGGCAATTTTGCTTGGTGTGGTCAGAATTTTAAAAGGCTGGCCTATCCATTACCTGATTATTTCAGGCTACATCATAGTGATGATTTTGACCTCATTTGCGCCTGAAAACATTATTGGTATCGCCTATGATTCTGGCGGGGTGACAACATCAACAATTACCGTGCCTTTAGTGACAGCTCTAGGTGTGGGGCTTGCCACAGTGATTAAGGGCCGAAACCCGATGTTAGATGGCTTTGGCCTGATTGCTTTTGCCAGTTTAATGCCAATGATCTTCGTGCTTATTTACGGAATGGTGGTGCTTTAATAGTGGTGCTTTAATGGGAGTGCTTTAATGGATATGTTGCACCAAGTGCTTGATACCTTACTGGTCACCATACGCGATGTGGTGCCGATAGCGATTATTCTTTTTGGTTTTCAGCTCGGCGTATTAAAAAGGCCTGTTGCCAATTGGCGACGAGTGGTTGCGGGGTTTGTGTATGTCATTTTAGGGCTAAGCTTTTTCTTAGTCGGTCTAGAGATGGCGCTGTTCCCCATTGGCGAGAGTATGGCAGAACAGCTTACCTCCCATGAGTTTATCCATGAAGGCGATTTGCAAAATACAGTTAATGCTTGGCAGGACTATTATTGGGTTTACATTTTTGCCGCAGCAATTGGTTTTAGTACGACTATTGCTGAGCCTTCTTTGATTGCGGTGGCGATTAAAGCCAATCAGGTTTCCGGTGGCACTATCGGTATTCAAGGCTTACGTATTTCAGTGGCTATCGGCGTAGCCTTTGGTATTGCATTAGGGTGCTTTCGAATTGTCGTTGGGGATCCTATTCACTACTACATTATGGCGGGTTATGTGCTGGTGGTTATTCAAACCTTTTATGCACCTAAAATGATAGTACCACTGGCTTATGATTCTGGCGGTGTGACGACCTCTACGGTCACCGTTCCGTTAGTTGCTGCTTTAGGTTTAGGCTTAGCGACCAATGTTGAGGGACGTAATCCCCTTATTGATGGCTTTGGCCTTATTGCCTTTGCCAGCTTGTTTCCCATGATCACTGTGATGGGCTATGCCCAATTGGTGGAATTTAAGAATAGAACCCAAAAGGAGCGAGATAATGCGCTTTAAACTTATTCTGGTGTTTATTGATGATGCCTGTACAGACTCGGTTTTAGATGCGGCTCGTAGTAAAGGTGCGACAGGCGCTACAGTCATTAATCACGCTCGCGGTGAAGGTCTTAAGAAACAGAAAACCTTTATGGGCTTAACGTTAGATGTTCAGCGAGATGTGGTGTTGTTATTAGTTGAAGAGCATTTATGTCGAACCATTTTAGAAACCGTAAGTGAAGTGGGTGAGTTTGATAGCGATTCCGGTAAAGGTATCGCTATTCAAATCGATGTGGAAGATGCGGTAGGTGTTGCGCACCAAGTACAAAAATTAAGTCGTGATATTGAGGACCAAATATGAAGACCGAAAACCCTGTAAGAAATCATGATGTGATGAGTCAAGACTACGCCATGATTGATGGACTGCAAACCGTAGCAGAAGCTATTGAACATGCAGTTAACAATAAGGTGAACGTATTGTTTGTTAATAAACGTCACGATGATGATGAGTTTGGTATGGTGTTGATGAGTGACATCGCTAAAAAGGTTTTAGCACAAGATAGATCGCCAGAGCGAGTGAATGTGTATGAGATTATGGTTAAACCTGTGCTGACGGTACCTGGGCGGATGGATGTTCGCTATAGCGCACGTTTGTTTGACCGTTTCGGTATTACCAAGGCGCCAGTGATTGAGGATAACAAAATAGCAGGACTTGTGAGTTACCACGATATTGTGCTTAAAGGCATGATTAATCGTGGCTAATATGCGGCTGTTATCGTGGCTAATACAGTCTCACAGTCGCTAATACTGTCACTAAGATTAGCCGCGATTTATATATGAATTAAACAAACCTCACCACGAAGTGCTTCTCTTTAATGAAGGACTGTTATTGTCCAATAAATACCGGAGTGCTGCGGCCACATCATTATGTTAAGCATAGTTTTAAAGTTTATGAGGACATAGTGGCTGCTTGTTCGGTAGCGTGGGATCCGGTCACAGGGCTATTCCTCAACAATACTGGGATCTGCTACACTGGCTTTGGTTACTTTTTAATTTAAGTTCAATTTGTTATGCAGCGCCCACCATTACGTCAAGCCAAAACCATCGATAATGTTTTTAATAGTGCCTATTGGCATCTTAGTCAGCAGGATTTCACCATTAATGAAATTCGTACCAAGCTTGAGCGTAAAACCGAAAATCAAGAATGGATTGATACCGTACTCGCTAGGCTCATCGAGGGTGGGTATCTAAAAAGCGATTTTGACTTTGCACTGCGTTATTGCGAGCTAGCCTTTAGTCATGAACTCGGTGCTGGCGCGATTAGGCGTAAGTTACAGCAGCGCGGTGTATCAGTGGCTGACGTTGATAGTGCAATAGAACAAGTGATGCAAGAGCAAACAGTCGATAGCTATGCGATGGCAACCTCTAGGCTACTGGACAGATATGATAACTTTTACGGGACCAACAAAGAGAAAGTCTATGCCATGATGACCACAAAAGGTTTTTCTCGGGTAGAAACTGATCACGCATTAGCACAACACCCGATGCGTGAAACCTTGCGCAGTAAACTCGCCGTAAAAGCGGATAAAGCCGACTTAACCGCCGAAATCATCAAGTTATATAATAAAGGCAAAGGTGAAACTCTTATCTTGCAGGAGTTAAAACAGCGATTGATTGATGTGAGTGATTTTGTCGATACCTTGTATCAATTGACGCTTGCTGGAAATATTGATTTTTATCAGAGCTGTAAAAAAGAGCTAGCAAAAAAGCGCTATGACTTATCAGACTATAAAGAGAAGTCGAAAGCTTATGCGTATCTATCCCGTAAAGGTTTTAGCCGTGACGAAATAAAAGAGGCCATGAGCCCTGATGATGAGCTTTGAAGGCATCAGTATTACTGATTAACCAAGCAGCTATCGAATTTTAATTATATCTGTTGGCCCCCCGAAACTTAGATTAATGGCAAGTCGACTTTTTTCGACTATGCTTATTTGATTGTGACGTAGAGATAAATCAAATCAAATCAAATCAAATCAAATCAATATAGGTAGGATATATGAGATTCAATAAAGTCTTGTTATTAGCTGCATGTAGTTTATTTGCACTTTCTAGTCAGGCGATAGAGTTAAAGAGTACAAATGTCACTGAAGGTCAGAGCCTTAAAAATGCCCAGCTATTTAATCAATGGGGCTGCAGTGGAGAAAATATCTCTCCAGAGCTCAGTTGGAGCGATGTTCCAGAAGGCACTAAAAGTTTTGCTGTGACAATGTACGACCCTGATGCACCTACTGGGAGCGGCTGGTGGCATTGGATGGTTGTTAATTTACCAGCAAGTACTCAGAGTTTGCCGGCTAACTCGGGTCTAAAGGGAGGGGCTAATCTCCCTAAAGGGGCAAGTATGGTTTCTAATGATTTTGGCTTCAAAGGATTTGGCGGTGGCTGTCCTCCTGAAGGTGCTGCGCCACATAATTACCAAATCACTGTTTATGCGCTAGATGTTGCTCATCTTGAATTACCAGAGAGTGGCACAGCTGCGCTGGCTGGGTATAATATTTATCAACATCTTCTGGGCAAGGCGGTGCTGACTGCACCGACAAATGCAAGGTAGTAGACTTAAGTAGTTGGTATTAGCAGGTATTAGTTACGGATAAATAATAGTAACCGGTACGTATTAGTAACTTGGGTTAAATTATCGTTTGAGTAACCGCTATGAAAAAGGCAGCATTGATATGCTGCCTTTTGTTTTATCTGGTTGCTTTTACTTATTTACAGCTCCTCCCGAAATACATCGACTTGAGTTAAGTTGACACTTTTAGGGCGAGAAAGCAGGCCTGCGGGTTAAGCAAATTTTTTATCGAGAAAGCCAATGATCTCTGAAGACTCATACATCCAAGTTGATTGACCATTTTCTACAATTTTCATGCAAGGAACCTGTAGCTTTCCACCTTCGTTTAGCAATGTGCTCTTATGTGGTTCTTGCTTGGCATCGAGAGTGACGATATTTAAGCCTTGGCGACGCAAAGAACGACGAACTTTAACGCAAAATGGGCACGCCTTATATTCGTAAATAGTCATATTGCTGGTTGCGTTGTCGATTTGTTGTTGTTCTTCTTGTGGACGCTTTAGTTTTTTAGGTGAAAAAACAAAGTTTAAAAACAGGATGATACGTCCTAATACCCAACGAATGATAAACATTAACTACCTCTGATGTATTGTTATTCGCGCAGATTTTAACTCAAGCGTTACAGGGTTGAAAGTAATGATTAAAGATCTGCTTTCATCTTTATGACTTTGACCAATGACAATGGCCTATCTCTTCTATCGCTCCAGAAATCATTACTAGGCTGGCATTGTCCGGACATAAACAGATCTGCTGACTAAATGCTGAAAGCTGTTGTTTAAATGACTTGCTTTCAAGCCGCACAGGGCTGATGTGGGGCGCAAACATAAAGTCCACTAAGTTGAGCGCTGTAAAATCTGTAAGCTGACAATGATTGATGTCGCCGCAAAGTGCAGCGCTTTCAATACTTGAGGTTATGAGCATCGCACCTGCGCTAACGCCAATGAGTGCACCACCATTGACTGCATATTGGCGCAAAATGGGTAATAGTTTTTGCTGTTGCATTGCTTTTAAGAAACGATAGGTATCACCGCCAGAGAGATGAATGGCATCGCAGTTTAACAGCGCCTCGAGACTGCTCGGTGAAAAGCCTGATTCTAACTCAAGATAAACAGATAGCGTTGCATCGAGTGTTTGATACATCTGCTGAGTTTGCAAAAAGTACTCTCTTTGAGGGGCGGGCTCAGAGGCGATATAGCCAATTGTTAGCTGGGGATGTTTGTTGGTTGTTGCTATGGATGTAAGCACTGCTTTAATTGCGGCTTGGCCATTTTCAGTATTAGGATCACTCAGTAGGGCGAGTTTCATCGGTTCTGTCCTTAGATGATGCCAGTGTATCAGCATTGCTATGATGTGGATTATGACTCGACTTTAGCCGATCTTACATTGAGTTTAAAGCCTACTAGCCAAGCACAAGCCAGCTAAATACAAGCGAGCTCAGCAGGAGACAGCCAAGCACAAGGCTGTCAAACAAAAGGTAGTCTAGTACAAGCCTGCTAAGTACAAGGCAGTTAATCACAAGGTTGATAAGTAATAGCTCTTTTCAATAGCTCTTTGATGGCGATGAATGATTTGCGATCAGCTGCCCAATAAAAAGCACGCAAAGATGCGTGCTTTTTATTAGGCAGGAGGTAATTGAATTGACGTTAATTCGCACCCAAGGTCAGTAAGGCCTGGCTTGAACCTGTATTGAGCTCCACTTGGCTATCGAGTAGGAATATTCTTTGTGGTTCAATTTTCTCTTGTTCAATTAAATAGGTTTTAACCGCAGTCGCACGTTGTTGTGCTAGATGCCCAAGTGCAGCCTCTGGGAGTCGTTGTGCACGCAGCAGAAAGTTATACAGTGCGATATGCCAGCGCTGTGTAAGCTGGAGAACGGTAAGTTTGTTCTCTCCTTGATGTTCTGCTTCGATTTTCTCTTTCACCTTTTTAGCTGGGCTAGCAAGCTCTGTTTCATAGAGCGTTATTAGCGCATCAGACAATGCACCAGTTGTTGGGTAACTGCTAGGTGATAAATCAACAGGCAGTGATGTGATATCCAGTTTGGCTGTTTGAGCGAGCTTAGCGTTAAGCTGTTGCTCTCTGAGCGCTTTGCTATCTTCTTGCATGTTAACACTGCCTTTAACGCTGAGGGTTAGCATGGGTCTATCAACTAAGCCCGTGGCCAGCTTGTTAAGTTTAGTTTGTTGGCTGTCATCGAGGCTCGCGATACCGGCTGCGAAACTGACTTTATCGAGTTGTTCTTCATCAGAACCAAGTAGCCCCGCAAGCAAAGTAAAGGGAGCGGTTACTGCTTTGGTGATCACATTAGTAAAGGCGGTCATGACGATGCTGCCAATACTAAAGCTTGGGTCGTCTACATCACCAGATACTTTAAGGCCTAAATCAATCACGCCGTGTCTATTTTGCAAGAGTGCAATGGCTAAAGTCACAGGCAAGGTGGTAGCAAGACTACTATCGCTAGGTTGTCCCAGCTTTAATTGGTCGATGACTAAATGGTTCTCCCCAATTAATTGGCTATTATCGAGTCGGTAGTTAAGCGCTAATGACAATAGCCCTTTATCAATGTAATAACCTGCGTAGGTACCAGCGTAGGGGCTTATCGAGGTAAGCTCGACATGTTTGAAGCTAAGGGCAAGATCTAAATAAGGCTGCTTAAGCAGTGGGTTGATATCTCCCTTTAAGCTAACGGGGGCGTAGCGATCAATCTTACCTTTAATATCTACGGTGGCTGTTTGCTCACTGTTTGAAGACAATTTGCTTATATTGCCATCTAAATATTCGATACTGGCAGCAAAATTAGGTGTCAACGAGTTATCGGCGAAAAAGGTAGAACCCTCTTTAAAGCTGATTTTGTTGATGGTCAAGGCCAGTGGCTTGCTAGCTGTTTCCTGTTGATGCTCTTGCTTAGTTACAACATTGGCTGTGACGGCTTTATGCTGAGTTGTGGTTTCAGTTGTGGTTTTAGGAGCTGCAGCCGTTGGTACTATAAACAGATCACCTATGTTGGTGCTCTTATCTTTAGCGATCATTATCCGGCCATAAGGCTGATTTAGCGCGACATGATCGATATTGATACTGTTGGCATTTTTATCGAATGCTAAGCGATTGACCTCTAAGTTTTTCCATTTTATTAAGTCTTTTTTCTGTAGCGTATCTTTAATCAGTAAGTCATTGACGCCTAAGCTGCCGGTATAGCTTAACTGTTGAGTTTGGGCATTAAAGGCAAAGTCTCCCTCAGTGCTAAAATCACCTTGCTTGAGCTCAATATTGACATAAGGTTTCAGGTAGTTTTGTATTTGTGGCAGTGCAAACTTGGTGACTGACACTTTGGCGTTCACTAATTGTTTTAATGCGTCGATATGACCGTTTGATGCCAATAGACCCTGTTGATTCACGTTGAGTGATAATTGGTAGTCAATTGGCGAGGCGAGATCGGCGTTTATGGCTCCAGTCGTCAGTTCAATATCCTCTATTTGCCATAAGGTATTTTGAGTGACTAATTGCTCGCTTAGATTCACTTGGTAATCTTTAAGGTTGATGCCTTTGAGTATTGCAGTCCAACTGCTCTTAGCGGTTTGAGCCTGATTGGCAGATATGACAGCCTTATCATTATTGGTTTTTACTGCTGAAGAGTCGTTTGGTGTTGTATTGATAGGGGTAAAGATTGTCGCCAGATTAATGCCATCTTTGTTCAATTTAGCATTGAGCACAAGCCCCTCGGTATCGAGCGTTTCTGCCGTTACCGATCTCTGCTTAAGGTTAAACTCGATACCTTTAAGAGCGATGATGGGGAGCTTTATAATTGATTGCTTTTGATAATCAAAGTTGATGTCAGCTAATTCTAGCATGCCCTGGTCGGTGGTAAACTGAAGTTTATTCTCTTGCATTTGCAGCTGATAATGACTCGATAAACTAAATTGTCCAGAGGTTAGTTGAGGGGCAAACTGCGCCGAGATAAAAGACCAAAATTGTGGCAGTTGGATATTGGTCAGTTGCACATCTCCAACAATATTCAAGGGTGATAATTGT
Organism: Shewanella sp. 0m-8; assembly: GCF_052977265.1. Taxonomy (NCBI): domain Bacteria; kingdom Pseudomonadati; phylum Pseudomonadota; class Gammaproteobacteria; order Alteromonadales; family Shewanellaceae; genus Shewanella; species Shewanella sp. 0m-8. The sequence goes on from NZ_JBRIMB010000034.1 coordinate 18,553, forward strand.
ACTAGCCCTTGAGTGGTAATTTCACCGCCGTTACGGCCGACAACATGAATTGCATAGTGGTTGGTTTTTTGTTCAAGTTCAAGATTGTTAAGTGACGATGTAATCGCATGATTAGAGTCAAAATACTTGATATTGAGGTTTAATGCTGGGTAGTGCAATTGGCTATGGGTAAGCTTATCTGTAAAGTTCAGATCAGCATTCACAATCGCTAAGTTTGTGACGATAAAGTGCGGGATCCCAGCTGACTTTGTCGGCTCCTCGTCGCTTTTATCTTTAGGGCGATTTGCTAATGTCTCAATAATATCTGAAAAATTAAAGCGTAATGTTTGCGGCGTATTGAGTCGCTCAACGTTGATTACTGGCGCTGTTAACGTGACATTAGCGATGCTGAAGGCGGTATTAAAAACCGAGTCCCAAAATTGGTACTCAAAGTTTAATTGTGAAAAGCCAACAAAGGGTTTGCTATCTGTCTCTTGTAATTCGAATTTATCGATGGCGACTTCAAGAGTGAACGGGTTGACCTTGACGTTTTCAAGAGTAACCGGGCGCTGTAGCAACGAAGATAACTGCTCGGGTACTTGCTTAACCACAATATAGGGTACCAATAAGCCTAGTATTGCAGTAAAAGTAAAATAAATGGCGGTCACTATGATGAGTAAACGCTGATACTTTGGACGCTGAAGGTAGCCATTCAGCACAGCTTGAAATGATGTTTTGATAAAAGACATACAGACCTTTGTCGATTTGATTTTGTGGCAGAGTGTTTATTTCACTAACAAAAATCATACGTAGCATAAGTTGTTAATGGTCGATACTCACACTACTAATTTTAGCTTCATTATCGTGTAAATGATTCTGGTATCATAATGTTTTTTTTAAAATGTAACGTTTTTATTAACGTACGAATAAATATGTTACAGGAGCCAGTTTCTGCGCTTTAGCTAGCAGTGCAACTTATGTTCATTGATGTTGCATGAGTCTTGACTATGGGCACGTGTATGGGAAGCAGATCAAATAAGCGTGATTAAACCTATTGCTTCAGGTCTTTCTTGGTTGATACCATAGCGCGTTTTTTATCTTGCTTTGGGGAATTAGCTTGAATAAGAGTGTTATCACCAATTTGATTGCAGCTATCTTTGTTGCTGTCGGCTATCTGTTTGCTTTACCGATTGTGTTAACTGTTGGCTTGTTTGCACTATCTGGTGCTGTGACCAATTGGTTAGCTATCCATATGTTGTTTGAGAAGGTACCTGGGTTATACGGCTCAGGGGTTATACCCTCGCGTTTTGAAGAATTTAAAGCTGCAATTGCACACTTAATGATGAATCAGTTTTTTACGATCGAAAATATCGATCGTTTTCTATCAGGTGAGGGCGGGATTGAAAAGCAACTAAATCTGCAACCTGTTATTGATAAAATTGATCTGTCTCCGGCATTTGATGCGTTGGTGAGTACTGTGGCGCAATCGTCTTTAGGCGGTATGCTAGCCATGTTTGGTGGTACAGATGCGATAACGCCGCTGCGTGAGCCTTTTATTGAGAAAATGAAAAGCTCGTTGAGTGATATTGCCCAAAGCGATGACTTTTACGCATTAGTAAAAGAAGAGTTAGAGCAGCCCGATATGATTGCGGATATGCGCGTCAAGGTGGAAGAGATTGTGACCCAAAGGCTCGATGAGTTAACGCCACAACTGGTTAAAGAGATCATACAAGAGATGATCCGTGAACACTTAGGTTGGTTAGTGGTGTGGGGCGGTGTATTTGGTGGCTTAATCGGTTTAGCCGCGGCGCTTATCCAGAGCTAAATAAGCTAACATCATTAGCAAAGCGTTAAATTGAATTTTAGATTAAAGCTCTAAATTAAAGTTCTAAAGTAGGGAGCTGATACTGATTGGTATTAGGCTCCCTTTTTTATGGGGTATTTGTAAGCGTGTATTGCTCGCTTTAGCTGCTGTGATTTTAACCAGAATATGCTTTAATCACTGAGGCGTTATTTGCTGAGTTAAGCTTTTATCTAGGAACGTGTTTATTAAAAAGTCTTTTGTTAGTAAGCACAGAGCGAGTCATCATGGGTTAAGCATTCACAGGAGTGGCATATGCAGCACCATAGTATTAACTATCTTGAGATCCCAGTAAAAGAGATCAATAAGACTAAGGCTTTCTTTAATCAAGTGTTCGGTTGGGAGTTTATTGATTACGGCCCCGAATATAGCTGTTTTGTCGATGCGGGTATCGCAGGCGGTTTTTTTGTCAGTGAGAAGGCATTCACTATCGCCTCCGGTTCACCTCTTATCGTGCTGTACTCCAATCAGCTTGAAGAATCACAAACTAAAGTCATTGATGCTGGTGGGCAAATAAGCCAGCAAGTTTTTACTTTTCCTGGCGGACGTCGTTTTCACTTTCTGGACACGAATGGCAATGAATATGCTGTTTGGTCTGAGTAAGGCTTTATCCCCTTATTCCCCATACCCTAAGAATAAAAAGAGCAGACTATGCCACATTGCACCATAGAGTATTCCGCACCATTAGCCGAAGTGCTATCCATTGACGCTTTAGTTGCCGCCAGTCATAGAGGTCTTACTGAGTCAGAGTTGTTTGAGCCAAAAGCGATTAAGACGCGGGCCTATGCTTGTGATTATTTCCAAATAGGCGAGGAAGAGCAGAGCAGTTTTATTCACCTCAACATTGCTATCATGCCGGGGCGCACCGATGAGCAGAAGGCTTTACTGATTGAGCGGGTTTATGATGCAATTGCACTCATTACTGCAACGGTGAGTAGTGTGACTTTAGAAGTGGTCGATATTAAGCAGCATTACTTTAAAGCGTTAAACTGATTTTAGCATGACTGATTAATCTAAAGTGCAAAGCAAAAAGCCACTCATATGAGTGGCTTTATTGTGTTGAGTAAAGCTTAGTAAGCGCTGTCGTGTACAGATTGCACTGCACGGCCTGACGGATCTATGATCCCTTGTAAGCTTTCGTCCCAAGCCAGCGCTTCAGGTGTTGAACAAGCAACAGACTTACCACCTGGCACAGTTTCTGCCGCACTTGGCAGTGGGAATAACTCTTCAAAGAAGGTGCGGTAGAAGTATGCCTCTTTGGTTTCAGGTGTGTTGTATGGGAATCTAAACTTGGCGTTTGCCAGTTGAAGATCGTCCACTTTGTCTGCAGCATGATCTTTAAGGCCATCAATCCATGAGTAACCTACACCATCACTGAACTGCTCTTTTTGACGCCAAGCGACTTCTTTCGGTAACTTGTGCTCAAAGGCTTCACGCAAAATGTGTTTTTCAATCTTACCGTTTTTCGACATCTTAGCATCAGGGTTAGTGCGCATTGCCACGTCCATAAACTCTTTGTCTAAGAAAGGCACGCGAGCCTCAAGACCCCAAGCTGCCATGGCTTTGTTAGCGCGAAGACAATCGAAGAGGTGTAACTTGTCCAGCTTACGTACTAGCTCTTCGTGGAATGCTTGTGCGTTAGGCGCTTTGTGGAAGTACAAGTAGCCACCAAACAATTCGTCAGCACCTTCACCCGACAATACCATTTTAATGCCCATGGCTTTAATCTTGCGCGCCATCAAGTACATTGGCGTTGCCGCGCGGATAGTGGTGACATCGTAGGTTTCTAAGTGGTAAATCACATCTTTAATTGCATCGATACCATCTTGAAAAGTAAAAGTGATTTCGTGGTGAATCGTGCCGATCGCATCGGCGACCTTCTTGGCTGCAATTAAATCGGGTGCACCTTCAAGCCCGACAGCGAACGAGTGCAGTTGTGGCCACCATGCGCTGCTTTCTCCGTCATCTTCAATACGGCGCTTAGCAAAGGTTTGGGTGATTGCTGAAATCACCGATGAATCAAGACCACCCGACAGTAATACGCCATAAGGCACATCTGACATTAATTGACGCTTTACGGCTGCTTCTAGGGCATCACGTACATCTTCTGCGCTGGCAGGGTTGTCTTGCACAGCGGCAAAATCACGCCAGTCACGCTGGTAATACTGAGTCAGCTCGCCTTGTTCACTTGAAAGGTAATGTCCTGGGCTAAAGGTTTCTACCGTTTTACACACTGGCATTAACGCTTTCATTTCTGAGGCAACATAAAAGTTACCTTCAGCATCGCGCCCAGTGTATAGCGGAATGATCCCCATATGATCACGACCTACTAGATAAGTGTCTTTAGTTTTGTCGTAAAGTACAAAAGCAAAAATACCGTTTAGCTTGTCTAAAAACTCAGTGCCGTATTCTTGGTATAATGCCAAAATGACTTCGCAATCGGAGTTGGTTTGGTAGCTATATTTATCGCCTAATTCAGCTTTCAATTCTTTGTGGTTGTAGATCTCACCGTTAACGGCTAATACGATTGACTCATCCTGACTAAGTAGTGGCTGCGCACCATGTTCGATGTCAACAATGGCTAAACGCTCATGGGCTAAAATGGCTTTATCACTGCTGTAAATGCCAGACCAATCTGGACCACGATGACGCAATAATTTGGACATCTCTAGAGCGACTTGACGCAGTGGAGTCGCGTCGGATTGAATATCTAAAATTGCAAAAATTGAACACATAGGTCACTCCAAAAAATTTCGGTCTTAAACTCAATTGAGTATTAATCTGCCATTGAAAATTGAAGAATACAAATCTGCTTTTGAATAATCATCGTTAAAAGTGGCTTCTTAGCTATCTAAAGTCTTATTTTTAAATAGCTGAAATGATGAGTCGATATTTTAAAGGCTTTTGGCTTGTTTTATCCGCAATTTGAATGGGGCATTGTTAAGCTTGATTGGATATACGGTAATGCCATTTAAATTAAAGTGAATTGAGCAAATTAATTGGAAAATCCGGCATTTTTGGGGATTATCTGCTCAGTTTTAGCATGATGTGGTTAAAAGCTTAAATTTAGGTTTGATAAAAATCACTCCTAGGTAGGCAAAAAAAACCGACAAGTGGGTGGCAAGTCGGCTGGTTGAAAACCTTCAAATGGGTAAAATGTTAATTGGTACTGCCTTAATTAAAGTGATTAAAGATTTTGTGTCTAATCGCTCAATTCACTCAATCGATATTTAATTTATTTACTGGCTTGCTCTAAGGTATCGTTGGCTGGGCGCAGCGCATTAAATTCTGTGCCCTTAAAATACCCTGGCCAGTCATTGTTGTTGCCTAACTCAGTTGCTGCTTGGTAATAGATGGCTAAATCTTCGAGGGCGCCAGATAGATCCCAGTCTTCACGATATTCATCACAGACATTGTGATAACAGCCTTTCATTTTTAGTTTCATGGCCGCTTTATATTGTGCAGTGGCCTCATCTATTGGCTGACTGCCGCCGCCAGCGAATACAGCGGGTACCCCTTCTTTGGCAAAGCTGAAGTGATCAGAGCGGAAAAAACCGCCAGACTCCGGATATTTTTCTCTTATCGCAATCCGGTTTTGGGTTTTTAAGGCATCAACAAGATAGTTCTCTAACTCAGATTTCCCTTTGCCAATGATAGTGTAATCACTGGTACGGCCATAGATATTGGTGCTGTCTAGATTAAATACAGCAACGGTTTTATCGAGTGGATAAACGGGATTTGATGCGTAATATCGTGAACCGAGTAGACCTTGCTCTTCACCCGTTGTCGCCACAAATGTCACGGAGCGGGCAAGGGGGTTGCCGCTATTAGCTTGCTTGGCAAACTGCCGTGCAATTTCAAGGATCCCTGCCGTGCCAGAGGCGTTATCAAGTGCGCCGTTATAGATCTGGTCACCATCTTTGCTGGTATCGATACCAATATGATCCCAGTGAGCGCTAAACAAAATATGCTCATTTGGGCGGCTGTTACCCGGTAACGTTGCCACCACATTGTAACTATTGGCATATTGCGCTTTGTTTTCAAACGCAATTGATGCAGTTTGGTTAAGTGGCAGGTTAATAGGGCTTGCGGCTGCACGTTCTGACACAGTGTTCAGTGACAACCCCGCGTTTTCAAATAGCTGGCTGGCAACGCGATAGGTGATCCAGCCTTCAACCTTTATTCGTTGCTTTTGTTCTTGTTTACTACGAACAAGATCTTGCTGAGCTCCGGTCCAGCTATTTTCTACCACTGACCAAGGATAAGAGGCCGGTTTTGTATCATGGATGATGATAGCGCCTAACGCACCTTGGCGGCTCGCTTCTTCAAACTTGTAACTCCAGCGACCATAGTAGGTCATGGCCTTACCATTAAACAGATCTGAGTCTGGCAGAGCAAAGCCGGGATCATTAACTAAGATCACCGCAATTTTCCCGTTCATATCCAAATCTTGATAATCGTTCCATTGATATTCGGGAGCATGAATGCCATAGCCGACAAAAACCAGCGGCGCATTATTGATATCGATGTTTGCAACATCGTGACGGCTACCCAGTACAACGTCTTGTCGATACTTCAGTGGTAAGTCACCTAAACGAATGGATTGTTGCTCAGATGCTGTGTAGGTCACCATAGGCACGGCTTGTAGATAATCTTTTCCGTTAGGTTTTTTAAGCCCCATTTCAGCAAAGGCATCACTTAAGTAATCTAAAGTTAGCTGTTCACCTTTAGTGGTGGGCGCGCGACCTTCGAATTCATCGGAGGCGAGGGTTTTGATATCTTGGCGGAAACGGCTTTCGTCGAAAGTGACGTCGGCTGGATTATTGACGTTAGCTGGGTGTTGACTACAGGCACTGAGCATCGAGAGTGCGCAGACTGAGAAAATTGAACGCATGAAGTGGTCCTATTATTGTTGTTTTAGACTTTTTTCGTTAATGAGAGGCATGATGGAGGAAATTAGCCCTCAATGGCAAGAGGGCTAAGTGATAATCTATTCGCTAAAATGTTACTTAATATTGCGCTATAAACGCCGGTGTTATAAGTTGATTCAACTTTAGATTCAACTTTAGATTCAACTTTAGATTCAACTTTAGATTCAACTTTAGATTCAACTTTAGATTCAACTTTAGATGAGTAGCGCGCTGGGCCGCTAAACCAGTCAAAACCGGTTAATCGCCCTGCGCTTAGGTGCTTACACAGTTAGATAACGTCGATGTCCCCAGCGCAATTAAAGATATGATTGGGTCTAAATGGTTCTTTATCGATATCGCTTAAAGAGCTAACACCACTCGTTACCAGGATGGTTTCAAGTCCCGCTTGAAAGCCTGCAAGTATATCGGTGCGCATATTGTCACCGATGATCACGGTGTTTTCTGAATGCCCACCTATATGGTTTAGTGCTGAGCGAATGATCCAAGAGCTGGGTTTACCAACATAAAATGGCTTTTTGCCGCTGATCCGCTCTATGGGGGCACATAATGCACCGCAAGCAGGACTAAAATCTGGGCCATGGGTATCGGGATTCGTCGCAATAAAACGTGCGCCTTCGCTAACAAACTTAGCCGCCTTATGGATCATATCCCAGTTGTAGGAGCGCGTTTCGCCAACGATCACAAAGTCTGGATTGATGTCGGTGATGGTAAAGCCTGCTTTATACAGCTCGTGGGTTAATGCCCCCTCGCCAATCACAAAGGCTTTAGTACCTTGTTGATGTTTGAGAAAGTCAGCGGTCGCCATGGCAGCGGTGTAAAAGCACTCTTCAGGTATTTGAATTCCTGCGGCGCCAAGGCGATTTTGCAGATCTTTACCTGTTTGTACTGGGTAGTTGGTCAGCACTACGAGAGGGTTACCTTGTTCGACTATGCGGTGAATAAACTTATCACTACCAGGAATAAGCTGATTGTTGTGCAGTAACACTCCATCGATATCGCAAATAACATTTTTCATTTGACTCTCTTACTTCATATTAGTTTGCCGAATAACTGAGCTTTATCTAATGCTAAATGGAGTTGAAAAACAATGCTTTTACCAAACTTTTAGTGAGCTTTGTAGAATTCCACTGATTTATTGCGATTATATGCTTTGGTTTATTTGACTGTAGCCGAAGAGATTATGTCAGTAACGCACTGACATAAAAGAAACTAACGCTGCTTATGTTGACCAAATCTTGAACACATATTAGGCTGGTAGGTAAAGGAATATGATGACGTATAAATAAGGAAGCCAATGAAAGCGAGTAATATATTCAGGTCAGTCAAGGTGGCAGTGTCTATAGCGTTACTGCTAGGGGGGTCAACCCGTTTAGCTGCAGCAGAAACACCGACTCCAGGCTATAACCACAAGATCCCCCAAAGCATTATGACGCCTAACAAGGTCGAAACGAGCATAGGTACTTTAGAGTTTCATGATGGTGCACCGACAGTGGAAACTAGCCGTAAAGTCTATGATAATCTTAATACCATTCGCGCGACGGAAACATTTTTAAATGCGATCCCGATGGCTTCTCTAGAAGCGTTAAGAATTGGTCATATGGATCTTGGAATAACGCAATCTAATCAAGTATTACTGTTTAATAAGTTGATGGACTCAAATTCGCTTTTCTTAACGGGTAATACTGACACCGTTTATGCCTCTGCGTTTTTAGATCTTGAGCGCGATGGGCCGACTGTGGTGGAGGTTCCCGCAGGAATGGGGCCAACAACGGTCAATGACGCTTTTTTTAGGTACGTTACGGATATGGGGATTGTAGGTCCTGACAAAGGCAAAGGGGGAAAATACCTTATTTTACCACCAGGCTATAAAGGTGACGTGCCAAAGGGGTATTTTGTATCTGAGTCAACGAGTTATACCAACTGGTTTATTGCGCGAGGCTTTCTAAAAGACGACAAGACGGACTCTGCTGTTGAGTCATTTGAGCAGTACCTTAAAATTTATCCACTTGCTAAGAAAAACCAGCCTCCAAAAATGGTTTTTAAATCAGGTAGTGGCCTGGTATTTAATACCATTCATGCTAACACTTTCCACTTTTTTAAAGAGATCCATCCTGTATTAGAAAAGGAGCCAGTCTCGTTTATAGAGCCACAGCTACGAGGGTTGATGGCCAGTATTGGTATACAAAAAGGCAAGCCTTTTGCACCTGATGATCACATGACTGCGCTACTCACTGATGGTGTCGCCATCGGTAATGCAACAGCAAGAGCTTTGATGTTCCAGCCAAGGGATGAGGCAACTTATATTTACCCTAATAGACTTTGGAAAACTGCTTTTATTGGCGGTGATTATCGCTGGTTAATTGATGATGGAGAGGGGGGGCGTAATCTTGATGCGCGTACTTATTTCTTCTATATGGCGACAGTGAATACGCCTGCAATGGCATTAAAGTTGATTGGTAAAGGCTCACAATATGCCATGTTAGATAAGTCAAAAGATGCTGCATATTTACACGGCAGTAAGACTTATAAGTTAACCATTCCCGCGAATGTACCCGCGAAAAACTTCTGGTCGGTGGTGGCATACGATACTCAAACCCGCTCAGAATTACAGACTGGACAGCCATTTCCTAGTCGGAATAATCAGCGTGATAATTTAAAACAAAATGCAGATGGTTCGGTTGATATTTATTTTGCGCCAGAGGCTCCCAAAGGCCAAGAGAACAATTGGATCCAGACTGTACCGAATAAAGGTTGGTTTATCTTATTGCGCCTCTATGGCCCGCTGGAACCTTGGTTTGATAAAAGTTGGCAGCCTGGTGATATTGTTGAAGTTAAGTAACAGTATCAAAAAGGTTTTATAGACTCAATCAACGAGTAAGTAGCATATCAGCGTTGGGTAATCCCCCTAACGCGATATGTTACTTTTCAATATCGCCCCCAGCATAAAAGCGATTTGCTGCAGTTCATAGTTCATAGTTCATAGTTCATAGTTCATAGTTCATAGTTCATAGTTCATAGACTAAAGTTATCGAAATAACATCTCACCTCATCTTTAGTTAGTTTTGGACCAGCCTGATACCTTTGTAAATATTGTGTAAGTTCGTTGTCACCTGCAATTAAATGTTAATAGTATTCATTCGCATTTAATTATGGAGAGACATGTGAAATTAAGTATTTTAGGGTTAGCAGTATTGAGTACTTTGGCAGCCACTTCGGTTTGGGCTGAGCAGAGTAAAGAGGGATCAAATCAATCTGAGGATATGGAGCATATTGTTGTAACCGCATCACCATTTGCACAAAAGTTAAGTGATACACCTAATTCTGTTTTTATTGTCACAGAGCAAGAGTTGGACATGCAGCGTGTTGTTGCGCGTAACCTGTCTGAAATGATCTCAAACCTCGTCCCAGGTTTTTCACCAAGCACAGAAACAATGTCGACTTTCGGCCAGAACTTTCGCGGCGGTAAAGCGATAGTGATGATTGACGGAGTGCTGATTTCAACGACATTGCGTGCAGGTGGTCGAGATCTACAATCAATTTCGGTTGACGTTATTGAAAGCATTGAGGTGATAAAAGGCGCAAGTGCCATGTACGGTAACGGTGAGGCTGGCGCGATAATCAATGTGAACACCAAAAAACCTACTTTGAATTTTGAGATGCAAACTCGTGTTGGGGTCGAGGCTTTTGCTGATGAATTATCTGATGCAGGTTATAGCATTTCACAACGCTTTTCGGGCACAACAGATTCAGATCTGGGCTACTTACTTAACCTATCAGGTAAAGATCGCGGTAATCTGTATGATGCTGATGGGGATCAATTACCCGGCGCACCTAATAGCCAAGGCGGCATGGGGGATGCAGATGAATATGATCTGTTATTTAAGCTTGAGCAAGAATTCGATTCAAGCCGTTTAGCCTTGTTGGCACATCATTATAATATCGAAAATAAGCTGCATTATAAACGCAGTGTAAATGATGAAAATGGCCTAGTAGAGATTGATAAAAGTGGCCCATATAGCGGTGCGAACCCAAAAACTAAACTTAGCACAGTGCAACTCACCTATGAGCATGATGATTTTCTAGATCAACAACTCAGTCTCTCTACTTATTACAGTAAGGTGAATGTTGGCTATGAATCCGCGTCTGAAATAGTGTCTAAGCGCAGTGGCTTTAAAGCGGCGATGCAGTGGACAATTAACGATAGAAGTCGTTTGGCCTACGGTATTGAATATGGCCGTGACAATACGGAGCAGGGCAGAGACCGTGATGTGATGACAGAGACCAATGTCGAAGGTAGTGTACTAATGCAATCACAATATGTTTGTTCCATTTGTGATTTAACCGAGACTAAACTAAGCCCATTTGCTCAGTACTGGCAGCAATTAACTGATGATGTCACCTTGCAGCTTGGTTTGCGTTACGAAAACTTTGAAATTGAAGTGCCAGATTATCAGCGTTACAAAAAAGGTGTGTTGTCAGATAAACAGGGCGACACCTTAACTTATGACAAGCCTCTGATTAATCTCGGTCTAGTCTATAGTATTGCCGATAGCACCGATATTTTTGCTAGTTTCTCGCAAGGTTATTCTCATGCCGATATGCGTATGCTTAGAGACATGCCGGTAGACAGTGTGGCCGAGTTTTCAGATGAAATTCCAGCAACGCAAACTAACTACTATGAAACCGGTTTACGTTATGACAGTGAACGCGTGCAAGGAAGTTTGTCATTTTTCTATTCAGATATAAAAGATGGATATGCGTATGATTATAATGTCGATGCACTAGCCGTTAAGCGAGTCGCGGCGGTGATTGTTGCCGATGAAAAAATTTGGGGCTTTGAAGCGACACTCGATCACCAAATTAACCAAGCAATTAAGCTTGGTACTACAGTGTCCATGTCTGAAGGTAAACGTACCAATAGTGAAACGGGCATTGATTACTGGATGAATGGCACCAGAATTACACCGATTAAGGCCTCGATTTATGGGGATTACCGTTTCAACGATATGGCATCAATGCGTTTACAGGCCAATTATGTCGGCGATAGGAACAAAAACAACCAAGAAAGTGATGCGGGATACAGTTACTACGAATCACCATACGAGGGATATACCTTGGTTGATTTTATTTCAACTCTTGATACTGACTTTGGGCGCTTTACCTTCGGTATTGATAACTTGCTCAATACCGACTACCAGCCGTTGGTTTCACAAATGAACAAAGAGGTTGTTTGGCAGCAGTACCGAAGTCAGTTTTCAGGTTACGGACGCCGCTTGGCGCTGGAGTACAGTATCAATTACTAAACGCTTGCTAAAGGTTATAAATGAGGTAAAGCCTAGCCCCCAGGATAGCACCCCAAGTTGAGCCTCTACTTGGGGTTTTTTAGTTATATACTGTATTGATAACACAAAAGAGTGAGGCTGAAAGCTACAGTGGCGAGTCACAAACCTTACTGCTTAGCACAGTGCTATAAATCATTCTTAGAGGGTATACCGTGTGCAGAATTGAGTAACAGTTCTGCCAAATCATTATTATCCATCGCTTCACCATTTAGCATTCGCGCTAGTACTTCACTACCAAATAGTTGTGGTGACAGTAATACGTCTGGTTGAACTCTTTGAATTTTAGTTAGATTCTTACTGTCATTGACTATGATGACTGTTTTAGCTTTGGCACTTAAGTCTTTCGCCGATAAAACGATAAAGGCATTGTCGGCATCATTATCCGTTAGGGCCAAAATGGCACGACATTGTTCTAACCCAGCTTGTTTAAGCACGGCTGTATCGCTGCTATCTCCAGAGATAATATCAAACTTACCTTCAAGGCTTTGCTCAATTATTTCAAACTCATCACTGGGTCTTACAGTGATAATGGTGACCGCCAAGCCTCGCTGATGCAGCTTAATAATGGTATTGGTCGCCATGGCGGAAGTGCCACATACAATAAAGTGATCCTCTCTTTTCATGGTGTGTTTTTTCCCTTGTATAAGTTTGTTTAAACCATTGCTAATGAAAGGGCCAAAAATCGTACTCACTGACGTTGCAAATACGGCAATCCCGGCAATAATCATCGAAATAGTAAAGAGTCGTGCGGTTTCCGTTACGGGTAAGATATCGCCATAACCTACAGTGGTCATGGTTACCATAGCAAAATAAAATGCCGTACTTAAGTCTGTTATTTTGGGCGAAAATCCATCACCAAAATACAAGCTACCGTAAGTCGAATAGATGATCAAAATGACAAAACTAATGACAGAGACAATACCTGCGGCGGTTGCACTACTGCGATTAAAATCCCGACTCAAGAGCAATAATAAGATTATGCTGAAGCAACAAAAAGCAATATTGAATTGGAGGTGAGAGTAGTAATGTAAAGTGAAAACTAAGGTTGTTAGTAGCAGTACAAGGCTCATTACCCAGGCGACGCGCGCGCGAAATAATAAACCAATAGAATTTAGCAGTAAAAACACCCCAAGCATAAACCAAGGTGCGTTAGTGAGTACTGTAAAGTTAATATCTGCAAGGTGTGAGATCTGCTGCGGGTTAAAGAGCTGATCTGACATGCCGTAAACAGTGCTAAATATTAACAAGCTATTAAGCAGTACAGTGATTGCACTGAGCTTATAACGCTGATGCTGCCATATCAGCAGACTTTTATGACGCCACTCATTGAATGTTATCAAAACGAACTCAGCCTAGGTTGTCTATATGATAGTGGTTTAATGTGTAAGCTATATGTAGGTGTTACATATAATTTTAACGAAATAACTTTGTGTAACGATTATAGATTAAATATCTGAATTTGTAGGTTTAGTTGCCTACCTTTATTGAGCGAACCAGAGTAACAGATGTTTGCGTCGTTTAAAATGGAACTGAAAAATTTTAGTGCGGCTAGTTCACGAGACAGAAAAGCTAGCAAGGCGGGTGAGTCAGATACCAATTCTATGATATTTGAGGGCATGTTGATGAACATATACATATTTGATTTAAGGTCGATGTAACCGAGGTGTGGAATGAGTTGGTGTAAAGGTGCTTGCAAAAGTCTCACTATCACTCTAGAGCGTGCTCGATATAGTGAGGGCATTAATAAGTTTGAGAAAAAACATTCTAAGACAAGACACAGTTAATAAAAAAGGCACCTCTCGGTACCTTTTTCTACGACGTTCAATTATCGATACTGACTAGTCGGCAGCGTAGCCGTTGATAGCTAATGTTTGACCATCAAGTTGCGCTGAGCCATCGACCATTGCGAGTCGGTTTTGACTGAACCATTTAACCACTAACGGGTAAATGGCATGCTCTTGTTCATGAACACGTTCAGCTAAAGTATCTGCTGTGTCGTCTTCGTAAACAGGCACTTTAGCTTGTAAGATCACAGGGCCAGCATCAAGCTCTGGCGTCACAAAGTGTACGCTAGCGCCGTGCTCTGAATCTTTAGCATCAATCGCACGTTGATGAGTGTGTAAACCTGTATATTTAGGCAGGAGAGAAGGGTGGATGTTAACCATCTTGCCTTCAAAACGCTGAACGAATTCATCACTTAAAATACGCATAAAGCCAGCCAACACGATGAGGTCGGGTTGGTACTTTTCAATCGCATTTAGTAGCCTTGCGTCATACTCTTGTCTTGTTTCGCCTGTGTGAGCTATCACGCAGCTGGTATCAATCTCATTTTGATGGGCGCGAACCAATCCATAGGCGTCGGGCTTATTACTTATCACACCAATCACGTCGGCTTGCAGATTATCATCACAGCCATCAATAATAGCTTGTAAATTACTGCCATTACCTGAAACTAATACTAAAACGCGACAACTCTGGGGCATTACAGGATCTCCACTTGCTCTTCTTCGCCGTTACGCTTGGCAATGTTTCCGATTAACCATGCGTTCTCGCCTTCTGCTTTTAGCAAATCTAAGGCTGAATCGACTTTATCTGCTGGTAGGGCGATAACCATACCAACGCCGCAGTTGAAGGTGCGGTACATTTCAAATTCAGAAATGTTGCCGTTTTCCATCAACCAGTTAAATACAACAGGCCACTGCCAAGAGTCGCTGTTAACCACTGCTTTACAGTCATCAGGCAATACGCGTGGGATATTTTCCCAGAATCCACCACCTGTAATGTGCGACATTGCATGAACATCATGTTGTTCAAGCAATTTAAGCAGTGATTTTACATAAATTTTAGTCGGCTCTAATAAATGGTCTATTAGTGGCTTACCAGCAAGTTCAAGTTCTGGATCAGCCTTGCTCACTTCTAATACCTTACGGATTAGTGAGAAACCATTTGAATGAGGACCGCTTGAAGCTAGCGCGATAAGAGCGTCACCGTCTTGCACCTTAGTGCCATCGATGATCTCTTCTTTCTCTACAACGCCAACGCAGAATCCTGCTAGGTCGTAGTCATCGCCTTCATACATGCCTGGCATTTCAGCAGTTTCACCGCCGATAAGTGCACAGCCTGATTGGACACAGCCTTCTGCAATACCTTTAACTACTGCTGTAGCAACTTCAACATCAAGTTTGCCCGTTGCATAGTAGTCAAGGAAAAACAGTGGCTCTGCACCTGAAACGATAAGATCGTTTGAACACATGGCGACTAAGTCGATACCGACGTTATCGTGCTTTTTAAAGTCGATAGCAAGACGTAACTTAGTGCCAACACCATCAGTACCAGAAACCAGTACTGGATGCTTATACTTAGTTGGTAGCTCACAAAGTGCACCAAAACCACCTAGATTGCCCATAACTTCTGGACGGCGGGTACGTTTTACTGCTGACTTGATGTTGTTAACTAGTGCATTTCCGGCATCAATATCAACGCCTGCATCTTTATAGCTTAGTGGGGTAGTAGGAGTGCTCACGGAGATCCTCTCGGGTACGGGTATCGATTATTATTGGATTTTACGCGGCGCTATTCTATCAGCTTGTGAGTAGCGTCGAAAGGTAAGTTTTTCAATTAACTTAGCGACAGAGGTCACGATTTACCGCCTTTTTGAAACTTTAAGTTTTCCTATATGAACAAATCTACTAGAATCGATAAAATTTACCGTGACAAATACGTTAGAAAATCAGGAGAACAAGATGAAAGTCGTTGAAGTTAAGCACCCTTTAGTCCGTCATAAAATTGGATTAATGCGCGAAGGTGATATTAGCACTAAGCGTTTTCGCGAATTAGCGGCAGAAGTAGGCAGTCTACTAACATATGAAGCAACGGCTGATTTTGAAACTGAAAAAGTAACGATTGATGGTTGGAATGGTCCAGTTGAAATTGATCAGATTAAAGGTAAGAAGGTTACTGTAGTACCTATTTTACGTGCTGGTCTTGGTATGATGGATGGCGTTCTTGAGCACGTACCAAGTGCACGTATTTCTGTTGTGGGTATTTACCGTGACGAAGAGACACTAGAGCCTGTGCCGTACTTTGAAAAGCTAGCTAGCGACATGCCTTCACGTATTGCGCTTGTTGTTGATCCAATGCTTGCAACTGGTGGCTCGATGATTTCAACAATCGACCTACTAAAAGAGCGCGGCTGTACAGCGATTAAAGCATTAGTTCTTGTTGCTGCGCCTGAAGGTATTGCAGCGCTTGAGAAAGCACATCCAGATATTGAGCTTTATACTGCCTCTATCGATGATTGCCTAAACGAGCAAGGTTATATCTTGCCAGGTCTTGGTGATGCGGGTGATAAGATTTTTGGTACTAAATAAGTATTAATATCGTCACCAGTTAAGATGGTCTGAGTATCACCTAACTAAATCAGCGAACAATAAAAAGGAGCCGAATGGCTCCTTTTTTGTTTTTATCTTTTACTGAGTGCTAAAGTTTTCGTTGAAATTACAGCACCATTGCCGCTACCCAGCCAAACACTAACAATGGAATGTTGTAATGAATAAAGGTTGGAATAACGCTGTCTTTCATATGGTCATGCTGACCATCGGCATTAAGACCTGCTGTTGGGCCTAAGGTTGACTCCGATGCTGGTGAGCCTGCATCACCAAGAGCAGCCGCTGTACCCACAAGGGCAATCGTTGCTTCAATAGAGAAACCAAAACTCATCGCTAAAGGCACATAGATAGCGGCAATAATAGGAATGGTTGAAAACGATGAACCAATTCCCATTGTAATAAGCAAACCAACCAGTAGCATTAGGAATGCAGCTAAGGCTTTATTATCACCAATCGCCGTATTCATAATCTCAACTAAACTAGCAACATCACCAGTCCCCTTAATCACAGCGGCAAAACCAGCAGCAGATATCATGATAAAGCCAATGTTGGCCATCATGCGTACGCCTTGATTGAAGATATCTTGATCTGCGACATGCTTAAGTGCACCAGAAAAACTAAACACGATAAAGCCGACCAAGGCACCAAAAATCATCGAACCTGTATATAGCTGCACAACTAAGGTTGATACAACAGCAATCACAGCAATCACTATATTGCGTTTATTTAGACCCTCTTCTGGTTCAGCAGCTAGAATTTGCTCTTCTTGATATTCGCGAGGCTTACGGTAGCTTATAAAGACGGCTACCAATAAACCAAACACCATTCCGAGTGCAGGAATAATCATGGCAGGAGCCACTTGCTCTCTCACCGCCAGCAGGTTATTGCTATTTAAGTTTGTGAGCAAAATATCGTAGAGAAAGATGCCGCCAAAGCCAACAGGTAATACCATGTAGGTTGTCACTAAACCGAAGGTGAGCACACAGGCTACTAAACGACGGTCCATTTTTAACTTAGACATTACATGCAGTAACGGCGGGATTAAAATAGGAATAAACGCGATGTGGATCGGCAAAATGTTCTGCGAGGCGATAGCCATCGATAGAATCGTTAATAGTAACACCCAACGAACTCGGTTGTTGTTGGTACTATTTTGCTCTTTGCCTAATAAACTAATGACCTTATTTGAAATTAACGTTGTAAGACCTGAATGCGACAAGGCAACGGCAAAAGCACCGAGCAGAGCATAGCTTAAGGCTATTTGTGCGCCTCCACCAAGACCAGTATTAAAAGCTGCGACCGTTTGATGAAGATCCATGCCCCCAACAAGTCCTGCAACGAGTGCTGAGATTGTGAGTGCAATGACGATATTAACTCTAGCTAAGCTGAGGCCTAACATTAGGCATACAGCGATGACAACAGCATTCATAATATGATTAATCTATTTCTTATATTTGAAGTTGCGTCCATTTTTGCCTGTTAACACGCATTATGTCCAGTATCTATGCCGGATATCTTGAATTCAAACGTAGTTGTGAATTAGCTGTAGCTTAATATGCAAACAAAGTGTGAATATCAGCGTTAAATATAAGGTTAAGATGACCGGGTAGTACCGAGTTAACGGAATAATCATTTAAAAAAGTGATATTGCTCTCAAATAGCTTGTCTGCAGCAAAACACTGCCTATAATGCCTTTAGATTTAAAACGAAAAGCGTTTTTAGCAATCCATAGATGGAGAAATAAAATGAGCGTATTAGTCGGCCGTCCGGCCCCTGATTTTACTGCTGCTGCAGTACTAGGTAATGGTGAAATTGTTGATACCTTTAACCTATCTGAAGCAATTAAAGGAAAGACTGCCGTAGTATTCTTCTACCCACTAGATTTCACTTTCGTGTGCCCATCAGAGCTAATTGCTTTTGATCACCGCATGGATGAATTCAAGAAGCGTGGCGTTGAAGTAATCGGTGTTTCAATCGATTCTCAGTTCACTCACAACGCATGGCGTAACACGCCAGTAGACAAGGGTGGTATTGGCCAAGTTCAATACACGCTAGTTGCTGACGTTAAGCATGAGATCTGTAAAGCATACGATGTTGAGCATCCAGAAGCGGGTGTTGCATTCCGTGGTTCTTTCCTTATCGACAAAGAAGGTCAAGTTCGCCACCAAGTGGTTAACGATCTACCACTAGGTCGTAACGTTGATGAAATGATCCGTATGGTTGATGCACTTCACTTCCACGAAGAGCACGGTGACGTGTGTCCAGCGGGTTGGGAAAAGGGTGACAAAGGTATGGACGCAAGCCCTGCGGGCGTAGCTTCTTACCTAACAGACAATGCTGATTCACTATAACTTATAACGTTAATTTATAACGAAATTGTAAGTTGTTAAAGCATAAAAAAAGCTGCGATTATCGCAGCTTTTTTATTTTATCAGAACCATGTTGAGTGGTACTCAGCGTTTCGTATAATGAAACCTTAAGGCTCAACTGTTTCCTGAGGTTCGGCTTCTACTTCTGTTTCATCAGCTATAAAAGGCCAACCACCCAAAGATTTCCAGCGGTTTACGATTAAGCAAAATAGTTCTGCAGTGCGCTCTGTATCATATAAAGCCGAGTGAGCTTCACGATTATCGAAAGCTATCCCTGCCATAGTGCAGGCTTTTGCTAGTACAGTGTGACCAATCGCTAACCCCGCAAGAGCTGCTGTATCAAACGTGGCAAATGGATGAAACGGAGTGCGTTTAAGCGCATTTCGCTCAATTGCTTGGGTTACAAAACCATGGTCGAAGGCTGCATTGTGAGCAACAATAATACTGCGATGGCAACCCGCAGCTTTTTGTGCTTTTTTAACTTCTTTAAAGATCTCTAAGAATGCTTCTTTTTCACTGACCGCACCACGCAGTGGGTTAGTTGGATCAATACCGGTAAATGCTAATGCCTCAGGCTCAAGGTTTGACCCTTCGAATGGCTCAATATTAAAATGTAATGTCTTATCAAGACTGAGAACACCTTCATCGTCCATCTTTAGCATACTGACTGCGATTTCTAATAGCGCATCAGTTTTTGCGTTAAAACCTGCGGTTTCAACATCAATGACCACTGGGAAATACCCTCGAAAGCGGTTTTTCAATAAATTAGGGTCGAAAGCGTCTGTCATTAAAATTTCCCAAAAATGTGCAAGTGGCTATTATGCTGCAAGTGAGGATCACTGTCATGTTCGTTTGCTTGTTTTATAGGCTAAAGAAAGATAAATCTTTGCCGATAGAGAATAGTGATACGAATTTAGAGAGTTAATTTATGCGGCTTTGGGTAATTTTGACATCATTATTGTTACTCCCTTTTTCTGCCAATGCAGATTTAAGGCAATATGTGGCTTCTTTAGAAGAGTCGCAGTGGCGTCTGAGCGGCAATAATCCGGTGATGTGTCGTCTTGAACACGATATCCCCTCTTATGGCAAAGCAGTATTTACCAGTTACGCTGGCAAAGATCATAACTTAAATTTCAGCCTCGATATGTGGGTTAAACCAGATCAAGTGACTCAGGCTAAATTAGTGAGTATGGCGCCAGCTTGGCGTCCTGGCGTATTGTCGAAAGAGATCACTGAGCTAACCTATCAAAAATACTTCAGTGGTGAAGTACCGCGCAATGCTGCTTGGTCAATGCTGGCCGAACTTGAAAGTGGCATGCAGCCGACATTTTACTATGCCGATTGGTATAACGAGTCAAACAAAATAGCGGTAGGACTATCAGCGGTGAATTTTAGACGTCAGTACTCAGAGTTTAAGTCGTGCTTATCTTCTTTATTACCTTATTCATTTGAAGATATTGCATTTACGGTATTAACCTATGAGTCAGGTGGCACCGAACTCACTCGTTATGCCAAGTCACAGATAGCTAGAGTGCAAGAGTATTTAGCTTATGATAAGAATGTAGACTTAGTACTGATTGATGCTTATACCGATAGTTATGGCGGACGCAGTGCTAACCAAAACGTGTCTGAGCAGCGTGCCGATTCTGTGAAAGAGTTGTTTGTCGCTAGCGGCATTCGACAAAGCCGGATCCATACAATGGGGCATGGTGAAAGAAGACATGTAGCGTCGAATCAAACGATAGATGAACGTTCTCGCAATCGCCGGGTTGTGATTAGAATAAGTAAACCGCTATAACGTCATTGACGTTGGACAATAGCCTAGCTTAATTGCTGGGCTTTTTTATGGACAATATTTGAGGAACAAGGTTGTTTGCGCCAAATTTTGCATAAAAAAAAGCCCGCTTACATGTAAGCGGGCCGCAAAAATAAATCATTGCAATCAACAAATTGAAGGAAGGAAGTCAAGCATAAGAACCAGGGATATAACTTCCGTGGATAACCACCAAAGTTTAAGAGTTCTTTGTTTCCGAATCTGCTAGGCAGACACTTCCTGGAAACGAGACGAATTATAGAGCCAGACATGTAGAGTGACAAACTAGAATAATTAGAGTTACTCATTAGTTTTAGTAATGCTGGTGGTGTGTGCGATTGCTGCTAAAAGGTACGTATAGCAGCAATACTGAGTGATTGGTCACAATTTCCTGTCAGTTTCGCATGATATTTAATTCATCAATGTTGCTAAATTATTAACAATGGAATTGTTCGTGAGCGGTCAATAATGGTTAAACAAACTTTGCGATGTATTTTTTTAGTTTGTATAGTGCGCAGAGAAAAGGGCGTTAAGTAAAAAGATAAAGTCAGACTTTCTAATTAATCAGTCTATTAAAAATAGGCTAATTAAAAGCGAAGTAAAGAAAGCATAACGACAACAACAAAGTCTCATTTTAAAAGAGTCAGTTAATCAGGGATACAAAATGCGAATTCATTCAATTTTAACTAAAAAGCATTTGTTGGCTATAGGTTTAGGGATAGCCATCGTCGGTTGCCAGTCACAACCTACACCAGACAATACAGCTAGTGCCAATACTGCAAACCAAGACAGTGTTGTAGAAACGATCCATGGCGTTCAAGTTGCCGATCCTTATCGGTACTTAGAGGTTGAGTCTGAGAAAACCACAAAGTGGGTGAGCGAGCAGCAACAAGCAGGTAAAGAATACCTAGCAAATATTGAAAATAAGCAAGCGATTGTAGATCGTATCACTGAGCTTTGGAATTATGAGAAAATTTCAGCGCCATTCGAAAAAGGCAGTAATACTTTTTATTACCGCAATGATGGATTACAGGCGCAGTCAGTGCTGTATGTCACTGATGCGAATGGTAAGTCTAAGGTTGCGCTCGATCCTAACGCTTTTTCTGACGACGGTACTATTGCATTGTCAGGCGTATCGGTAAGCGATGACGGTAAAACATTAGCCTACGGTGTATCTAAGTCAGGTTCTGATTGGCAGGCATGGCACTTTGTTGATGTTGCCACTGGAAAGAAGCTTACAGATGAGCTTGATTGGATAAAGTTCTCTAGTGCGGTGTGGGATCACGATAACACTGGAGTTTATTATGCACGCTATGATGCGCCTGCGGGCGGTAATGCACTGGCTGATGTGAATTTTAATCAGAAAGTGTACTTTCATAAAATTGGTACGCCGCAAAGTGAAGATACGCTAGTTTACGAAAGACCGCAGAATAAAGATTGGGGTTTTGGTATCGAAGTCTCTGAAAACGGCGATTACCTACTACTGTATATCTCACAAGGTACAGATAGCCGAAATCGCTTTTTCTATAAGTCACTGAAAGAACCTCAAGCGGAAGTTATTGAGCTTATTCCTGACTTAGAGGCTGAATATAGCTTTATCGGTAACGATAAGTCAGTGTTCTATTTCAAAACTGATTACAACGCTCCGAACGGTAAAGTGATTGCCATTGATGTGAATAATAGCGCTAAAGATAATTGGAAGACGATTATTCCTGAACTTAGCGACCCGATTAGCAACATCGCGATTATTAATGACCATATGGTGGTGAGTTACCTGCACGACGTGTTGGGCAAACTGACTATTTACAGCATGAATGGTGATAAGCGCCAAGATGTTATGCTACCGGGTAAAGGTAAAATCGCAGGCCCTTACGGCAAGCGTAGTAAAGATTACTTCTACTATGTTTTCAATAGTTACACCCAGCCTCAAACAACCTACAAGTTTGATTTTAACACTGGGGAGTCAACTGTTTACTCTAAGCCTCAAGTTTCTTTTAACCCGAGTGACTATACCTCTGAGCAGGTTTTTTACACCAGCAAAGACGGTACTAAAGTGCCGATGATGATCTCTTATAAGAACGGGTTGAAAAAAGATGGCCAAAACCCAACTCTGCTGTATGCCTATGGTGGGTTTGCTATCTCGTTGACGCCGCGCTTTAGTCCGGCCAATATTGCATGGATGGATATGGGCGGGGTTTATGCTGTGCCAAACTTGCGAGGTGGGGCAGAATACGGCGAAAGTTGGCACCAGGCGGGTATGTTCGATAAAAAGCAAAACGTATTTGATGACTACTACGCCGCTGCTGAGTACTTGATTGATCAAGATTATACTAATTCTTCTAAGCTAGGCGCTTATGGTCGCAGTAATGGAGGCTTATTGATGGGCGCAACCCTAACGCAGCGCCCAGAGCTATTTGCTGCTGTACTGCCAGCTGTCGGCGTTCTCGATATGCTGCGTTTCCAAAAATTCACCATTGGGTGGGCGTGGACCAGTGAATACGGAAGTGCTGATAATGCTGATCAGTTCCCGGCACTTTATGCTTATTCTCCATATCACAATCTTAAAGAGCAAGCTTATCCAGCCACTATGGTAATGACCGCCGATCATGACGATCGCGTAGTGCCACTTCATAGCTTTAAGTTTGGTGCCTTAATGCAGGACAAGCAGCAAGGCGATGCGCCAGTGATTATGCGCATTGAATCAAAGGCGGGTCATGGCGCAGGTAAACCGACCTCGATGAAGATTGATGAGTTCGCCGATATCTATAGTTTCCTTTGGCATAACTTTGGCCTTCAGGTTCCGGCGCAGATAGGCAAATAAGTCTTTTTATTGTCATTAAAAAGGAAGCTTCGGCTTCCTTTTTTTATTGGGTCACGCTTTGCTGCCTGTTCCGTGTACAGCCGGCTTGGGCGCTTATGCAACAATCGTTTAAGATGATTAACAAAATTTTATGAAGAAGCGCATCGCATATCACATATGGCGATTCACAATTGCATACTGGCTAGGTATAGTAGGCCTCTATTTTATCTCATTGATTGGCGATTATCGTTTATGTTTCGTTGGCCTATTTCGGTTTACTATGAAGATACTGACGCTGGTGGTGTTGTTTACCATTCAAATTACCTAAAGTTTTTTGAACGCGCCCGCACCGAATGGTTACGTGCGATGGGAGTGAAACAAACCGCTTTATTAGAAGATGACATTGCGTTTATCGTTAAACGTGCAGCATTAGATTTTTGTAAAGCCGCGCGTTTTGAACAGAACCTTATTGTAGAAACCAAGGTCATACAACTTAAGAAAGTCTCAATGGTATTTGAGCAACGCTTAATAGACGAGCAAGGTGAAGTATACTGCGAAGCAGAAATCTTAGTCGCTTGTATCGCGCTATCACGAATGAGACCTCGAGCTATTCCCCAAAATATTGCGCAGGAGTTTAAAGTTGGAAGCTGATATTTCTTTTATTGGATTATTTTTACAAGCAAGTCTACTGGTTAAATTTGTTATGTTGACTTTGCTTAGTCTCTCTATCGCCTCGTGGGCGGTCATTATTCAGCGCCGTAAATTACTTACCGCTGCCAAAAACAATGCGCTGAAGTTTGAAGATAAATTTTGGTCAGGTGTCGATCTCAACAAGCTTTATCAAGAGTTATCAGCAAGGCAAGACAGCAATACCGGTCTTGAAACATTGTTTGTTACCGGCTTTAAAGAATATGCTCGTTTAAATAAATTAAATGGTCGAGTGCCCGAAGCTGTGATGGATGGTAGCTACCGTGCGATGCGCGTGTCATTGTCACGAGAATTGGAAAAGCTTGAAACTCACTTACCTTTACTTGCAACCATAGGTTCAACGAGTCCTTATATCGGTCTGTTTGGTACCGTTTGGGGGATCATGAACTCCTTTATCGCACTGGGCGCAGTAGAAAATGCGACGCTTGCTATGGTGGCCCCAGGTATTGCAGAGGCCTTGATTGCTACTGCAATGGGTCTTTTTGCTGCGATTCCAGCCGTTATCGCTTATAACCGCTTCTCGACACAAGTTGAAAAGATTGAAATGTCTTATGCCAACTTTATGGAAGAATTCTCAAGTATTTTGCATCGCCAAGCATACAGTGAGAAGGAACAGGCATAATGCATCAAGGCTACCAAAGGAAGCGCCGTCGCCCTGTTGCTGAAATTAACGTGGTGCCTTATATCGATGTGATGTTGGTACTGTTGATCATCTTTATGGTTACCGCGCCAATTGTTACCCAGGGGGTGAAAGTTGATTTACCTCAAGGGCAAGCCGAGTCTCTACCTGCAGACAGTAAACCGCCTGTGGTCGCATCCATTGATGCGATGGGCGAGTATTATTTAGATGTGGGCAGTTCTAGTACTAAAGAGGCGCTAGATTTGGATGAAGTCGCAGTGCGTGTTGGTGCGATTATTCAGCTAGAACCTGAGCGCCCCGTTGTTGTGAAAGCTGATCGTTCAATTCCTTATGAGAAAGTCATTCAATTAATGGTGACGCTACAAGGCGCAGGTGTGCCGTCAGTGGGTTTAATGACAGATTCGCCGGAGGATAAATAAGTGGCGGCAAAATCAGATTTAACCCTTCCAGTTGCTATTTCAGCTGGAATTCATATTGGCGTGATAATTATTCTCATTTTAGGCGTGGATTTTTCAGAAAAGCCTAAAGTGCAGCCTCAAGCGAGTGCGCCGGCGGTTCAGGCTGTGGTTATCGACCAGAAAAGGGTCGCTGAGCATGTTGAGAAGCTAAAAGCTGAAAAGCGTGAGGCCGAGCGTAAAGAAAAGGCGCGCCAAGATGAAGCCGATAGACGTGTGCGTGAAGCACGCAAAGAGCGTGAACGCGAGCAGGCACAAATTAAGCGACTTGAGCAAGAACGTAAGCAAAAAGAGATTGAAACTAAAAATGCAGCTGATGCGGCAAAAGCGGCACAGTTAAAGCAAAAGCAAGAGAATGAACGCGCAGCTAAAGCTGAAGCTGATCGCAAGCAAAAAGAAGCTGAGCGTAAAGCCTCTGAGGAAGCCGCAAAAAAAGCAGCGGATAAACGCAAAACTGAAGAGGCCGCGGCTAAAAAAGCTGAGGATGAGCGCAAACGTAAAGCTGAAGCCGAGCGTAAGCGCAAAGCGGAAGAACAAGCTAGGCGCGAGCAAGAGCAAATGATGCAAGAAGCATTGGCTGCCGAGCAAGCGGCACTTTCTCAGACTCGTAATAAGCAAGTCATGACTGAGGTGCAGCGTTATACCTCGATGATTAAAGCAACTATTCAGCGCAATTTAGTGGTTGATGAGTCGATGCGAGGAAAGAGTTGCCGAGTCTTCATTCGCTTAGCAAATGATGGTTTTGTTACTGCAAGCCAAACACTCGATGGCGATAGCGTTGTTTGCCGCGCTGCAAAAGCCGCGATTAATAAAGCAGGCAGGCTGCCAGTATCGAATGAGCCTGACGTGTATAACAAGCTAAAAGAAATTAATTTAACAGTTCAACCTGAGTTCAATTAAAGGATCCATATGAAAAATTTGGGAAAATGGTTGCTGACAAGCTTGCTGATCTGCAGCATGCCTGTAAAGGCTGCATTAGATATTGTCATCACCGAAGGCGTTGATGTTGCGAGACCTATCGCCGTCATACCCTTTGTATGGCAGGGCACAGGTCCTATGCCATCACAGATCTCTGATGTTGTGATGTCTGACTTAGCTCGAAGTGGTACTTTCAGCCCAGCCGATGAGCTGAGCTTGCCGCAGCGTGGCATTAGTACTTTGGCACAATTTAATGTGTCAGCCTGGATGGCTCAACCTGCTGAAGCGGTTGTTATGGGGTCGATAAAGCCTTATGGCGCTGATAAGTACTTAGTGAGCTTTGAGTTAATTGACTTAGTAAAAGCGCAGCTTCAGTCAGATTCTATCTCTAAGCAGGATTTAGTGATTGATAGTCGTGAAACCATTATTACAGCGGCGCAGTTCCGTCAATATGGCCACCGAATTAGTGACGTTGTTTATGAAAAACTTACCGGTATTCGTGGTGCATT
Source organism: Shewanella sp. 0m-8 (assembly GCF_052977265.1). Taxonomy (NCBI): domain Bacteria; kingdom Pseudomonadati; phylum Pseudomonadota; class Gammaproteobacteria; order Alteromonadales; family Shewanellaceae; genus Shewanella; species Shewanella sp. 0m-8. Next base: position 45,266 of record NZ_JBRIMB010000034.1, read on the forward strand.
CTTAACTCGTATCGCCTATGTCGTTGTTAATCACGGAGAGAAGTCACCCTATAAGTTGATGATTAGTGACTATGACGGTTATAACGAACAGATGCTACTGCGCTCTCCAGAACCATTAATGTCACCTTCTTGGTCTCCAGATGGTCAACGTCTTGCGTATGTTAGCTTTGAAAACCGTAAAGCAGAGATCTATGTACAAAACATTTATACTCAGCAGCGGACTAAGGTGACCAGCTTTGATGGTATTAATGGCGCGCCCGTTTTTTCACCTGATGGTAAAAAATTAGCGGTTACGCTTTCAAAAGATGGTCAACCTGAAGTCTATGTGGTAGATATCGCCACTAAAGCCATTAAGCGTATTACTAACCATTATGCGATTGACACTGAGCCATCTTGGTTCCCTGATGGTAAGTCATTACTTATCACCTCTGAGCGAGGCGGTCGTCCTCAGCTATATCGTGTATTCTTAGACTCAGGTAAGATTTCCCGTTTGACCTTCGAAGGCGAGTGGAATCTTGGTGGTTCAATTTCACCTGATGGACGTAGCATTATTTTTGTTAATCGCACCAATGGTAAGTTCAATATTGCCCGTATGGATCTAGAAACTCGCTTTATGCAAGTGTTAACCAGCACGCGATTAGATGAATCACCAAGCGTGGCGCCAAATGGCACCATGGTTATTTACGGAACAACCTACCAAGGTAAGCAGGTATTAGCTGCGGTTTCTATGGACGGACGTTTTAAAGCAAGATTGCCAGTTGGGCAGGGTGAAGTTAAATCACCATCTTGGTCACCATTTCTCTAACTAAAAAGATTAAGGATTTAAAAAATGGATCTGAATAAGCTATTTAAAGCCATGTTAGTCGTACTTCCTATTATGGCTATCAGCGCGTGTAGCTCGACTTCTGAGTCTGAAACAGATGCAACGAGTTCAACAGAGTCATCTTCATCGAGTGAATATGCAAACAATGGTGTAGAAACTGGTGGTGTAGCGCCAGTATTGACTCCTGCAGAGCAGCAACGCCTTAAGTATCAAGAGTTGAGAAAAGAACACATTATCTATTTTGATTTTGACCGTAGTTCAGTTTCTCAGCAGTTTGCGGAAGTGTTAGAGGCTCACGGTGACTACTTGGTTGAACACCCAAATGTTCGAGTGATGATTGAAGGTCATGCAGATGAGCGCGGAACACCAGAATATAACATCGCACTTGGTGAGCGCCGAGCGAAAGCCGTTGCTAAGTACTTACAAGGCATGGGTGTACAACCTAGCCAAATGAGTATTGTAAGTTATGGTGAAGAGAAGCCAATGGATTTCACTCGTAGCGATGAAGGTTTTGCTAAAAACCGTCGCGCTGTGCTTGTTTATTAATATTACAGGCAAAAGGCTTACCCTATGAAACACGCCGTTTTATCAGCGGCAATATTCCTTGTAGTAGGTTCTGCATATGCAGCGCCTGCTCCTGTTGAGGATATTGCTGGTGGCTCTACAGATGATAGAGTAGCTCGTTTAGAACGAGTCATCAAAGCTAAGCAACAAAGCGAATTTCAAATGCAGCAGCGTTTAGAAACTTTGCAGCAGGAAGTATTGGATCTACGAGGTTTGAGTGAACAGCAGTCTTATCAAATAGAACAGATGCTACAAAGGCAGCGTCAGTTATATGAAGATATTGCTAATCTTTCTTCAAAACCCGCCGTGCCAGTTGCCGTTAATACTCCCAACTCTGCATCAACCGTTTCTTCAAGCCTTGGTGAAACAGCGAGCTATGAGCAAGCTGTAAACTTGGTATTGAAAGATAAAAAGTATGAGGCCGCTATTCCGGCTTTCGCTCAATTTATTGAAAGTTACCCAAATTCGAGCTATGCGCCTAACGCAAATTACTGGTTAGGGCAGCTTCTCTATAATAAGAGTGAGTTTGCTGGCGCTGCTAAAGCATTTACGACGGTTGTTGAAAAATACAAAGATTCGGGTAAGCGTGGCGAAAGTTTAGTCAAGCTTGGCATGATTGCAGAGAAAACTGGCGATAAGGCTAAAGCAAAGGCTTACTATCAAAAAGTTACTCAGGAATATGCTAATAGCGCAGCTGCAAGAATTGCTGTGCAGCAACTTTCATCACTTTGATGCTGATTTATTCAGAAAACAATCTCTTAGATTGTTTTTCATGCAAACAGGGTGAAATGGTAAAATTGCACTTGCATGCGAAGATGAAAAAGGTATTATAGGCGCCCTCAGAGCGACACAGTCGTTTGAGGGCATCTTTACCGAGTAAGTAAGTTATTCAAGCTAAGATGTTAGTTATACCAAGGGGGCTGTTAGCTCAGTCGGTAGAGCAGTTGGCTTTTAACCAATTGGTCGAAGGTTCGAATCCTTCACAGCC